>JBAWCX010000430.1:0-5593 GCA_049590495.1 Binatus sp. (SeqCode) | reverse complement strand
ACCGATTTCTCCTGTCCTACTTTTACACTGCCGAAATTACCCGCCGGCGGATTGATAACCAAATTTCCGGGAACTGGGGTCGGGGTCGAAGTGGGGGTCGGTGTCTTTCTGGGCTTTGGCGTCTTTGTGCTTGTCGCGGTCGATGTTGCCGTCGCTGTCGGGGTCGCGGTAGCGGTCGCGGCCGGAGTCGGAGTGGTCGTAGCCGATGTTGAACTCGGTGTCGCGGTCGGAGTGGTCGTAGGCAAGCTGCTGGTTGAAGTCGGTGTCGCGGTTGGTGGTAGCGGCGTCCCTTTACCCTTCCCATTCATGCTTACGCTTACCGACTTTTGGCTCGCGTTGCTTCCGATCGTGAGCTTGGCAGATTTCTTGCCGTCGGATGACGGAGTGAAAACCACCGACACGTCGCAATTGCCATCTGCCGCCAAAGACCCGACACACATCGTCGACGGTACGAACTCAGGGTCTGAGGAACTCACCGAATTGATTTCGATCGATATCGGATTTGGATTGTGAATTGTTACGTTCGATGCCGCACTCGCTTTGAGCGGTGGGAGTTCGCCGAACTTAAGCTTTTTCGGCAATACCCTGATGTTTTTTTCTTTGGGCGTGGGGGTCTCGGTTGCTGTAGCCGTTGGCGTCTCTGTGGTTGTCGCGGTCGACGTTGCCGTCGCCGTGGCAGTTGCAGTTGCGGTTTGAGTCGCGGTCGCTGTTGGCGTAGCCGAGGCAGTGGCGGTCGCGGTTGCAGTCGCGGTCGGGGTTGGCGAAGTCGACGTCGCGGTTGCAGTCGCGGTCGGGGTTATCGAAGTCGAAGTCGCGGTAGCAGTCGCGGTCGGGGTTGTCGAAGTTGAGGTCGCGGTCGCGGTGGCAGTCGCGGTCGGGGTTGTCGAAGTTGAAGTCGCCGTGGCCGTCGCGGTTGTCGAAGTTGAGGTCGCGGTCGCGGTGGCAGTCGCGGTCGGGGTTGTCGAAGTTGAAGTCGCGGTCGCCGTGGCAGTCGCAGTCGGTGAGGGACTCGTCGTCGCGGTGGCGGTTGGCGTTGCCGTTAAGGTCGCCGTTGCTGTCCCGGTCGCAGTCGCCGTAGCCGTCGCGGTCGCCGTGGGCGTCGCCGACCCGGTCGACGTTGCCGTCGCGGTGGCGGTCGCGGTAGCTGTCGCCGTGGCCGTCGCTGTCGCAGTCGCTGTGGACGTTGCCGTGGCCGTCGCCGTCGCAGTCGCTGTGCGCGTTGCGGTCGGCGAGGGACTCATCGTCGCGGTGGGCGACGCTTGCGGGTTCAATGCGATACCGCGCGGGATGTTTAGTCCGGTGTTGGAGCCGCTTATCGTGCCAGAGGGAGAAGCGGGTCCGCTACTTCCCGCCGCGTACTCGAGGATATTGTTCCCGGTGTTCGCCACATAGATGTTGTCGGCTACGTCCACCGCGACCCCTTGGGGACTTAGCAGGAGGGTCTCGGCTTCCGGACCGGAGATGGTGGTCGACGGCGCGACGTTGCCGTTGCTGCCCGAGACGTAAACGGTGATGCTCCCGTTCTGCAAGGCGCCGCCGGTTAGATTTGCCACGAATATATTTCCGGCCGCATCCACCGCAACACCTTGTGGAGCGGACAGACCTGTATTGGAACCTGCAATGGCGCTGAGTGGCGCGGCGTTGCCGCTGCTGCCGGCCGCATAGATCGTGATGCTGCCGAACGAGGATGCGCCTCCGATGAGGTTCGCCACATAAATCTTGCCATGGGCGTCCACCGCGATGCCGGCGGGAGCCGCAAGCTCTGTAGCAGCTCCGGCGATCACCACCGACGGCGCTGCGTTTCCGTTACTCCCCGGCGCATACTCCGTCACGGTATTGGCGAGGTTCGCCACGTAGATGTTCAGGTGGCTGTCCAGCGCAATGCCCTGCGGCTCGGCGAGCTGCGTGCCCGTGCCGACGATGACCGCGGACGGCGAAGCGTTGCCGCTCGAGGAGGGCGGATAGATGGTGACGCTGCCCGTGCCGCCAGGGCCGCTGGCAAAGTTCGCAACATAAACATTGCCGGCGGCATCGACCGCGATCGCGCTCGGCGAGAGCAACCCGGTGGCCGCTCCCCCGATGGCCGCCGATGGAACCAGATTACCGAATGTGCCCGCCGGATATTCTGTAACCGCATTGCCGTTGGCGTTGGTGACGAAGAGAGTCTGCCCTCCGGAAGCCACCGCCCAGCCAGCGCCGACGACGCCGGCCGCCGCCAGCAAGCATGCCATTGCGACCAGCGTCCATGCGGACGTTCGCCGTCCGGTATTGCGGCTCCTCAACGTCATCTCCCCGCGATGATTAAGCAACCCACCGGGGAGAACGATGGAGCAGCGCGGCCTGAGCGATCGATCACGGCGCGTACCCCTGAGCGATCGCGAGGCAAGAGGCCGGATTCTGAGTTAGAAACGTGGTCAGCACTTGGTTCGTACATTTCTTGGTGCAATTCAGCTGATTCTTCGCGTAGATTTTTACGTTGGTGGTGATCAATTGCCCAAGCTGCACAAAGGTCAGGCCTTGCAGCGATGTGATTGACTGCGACTGGCTGACCACCTGCTGGTTCGTGAGGATTACCGCCGCATAAACGTTTGGATTGAGATTGGTCGGCAGGTTGCCGACGCTCGCCGCCCCGATACAGGTCAGATATAGCGCGGCCTGGTTTTGGTTCAGGGTTGATTGGGCATTGGCCCCGCCGGGGCCGAACGCTATCGCGGCCGCTATTGCGATCGCGCACAAAATTGTTTTGCTCACGGCACGGCTCCCTTCTTCATGCGTTGTGCTCATCATCGATTTCGCCTCATTCAGCCGGAACGATTGCGATGCCCCTGGGGCGGGCAAGCTGCGTCTGGGCTCCGCTGATGGTCGTCACCGGCGTGGCGTTGCCTGTCGCCCCTGCCGCATAGACCGTCACGCTTACATTGCCGCCCTCGTATCCGCCCTCGTTCGTGATGTAGATCAGGCCGTTGCTGTCGAGCGCGACCGCAGACGGCGTGTCCAGCAATGTGCTGGGGCCGCTGATGGTCGCGCTGGGCGCGACGTTGCCGTTACTGCCCTGCGGATACACCGTGATTGCGTCGGTGGCCGCGTTCGCTACGTAGATATTTCCCGCAGAGTCAATCGCGATGCCCTCTGGAAACGCCAGTCCCGTATTCGGCCCCACGATGACGGCGCTCGGCACAGTGTTTCCAGTACTTTCGGCGGGATAAATCGTTACTCGGTCGCCATTGAGGTCGTCGGCGTCGTTGGTGACGTACAAGTTCTCGTTCGCGTCCAGAGCGATCCCGGCGGCGTCGCTCAGTTCAGTTGTGTCGCCGCTGAGGATGCCGAGATTGGAAAATCCACTATCGAGTGAGGAGACTATATCGACCTGTTTAGAGGAGACCGCATAGACGTTTTGGGCGCTGTCCAGGGCGACCCCGGTACCGAAGTTGATGTCGTCGATACCGGCGCTCGCCCCCCCGGTGGCGCCGCTCCCGGCTGAATAGACGGCTATGGGATCAACGTCGAAGAATGAGTTGCTGACATAGATGTTTCCGGTGCTGTCGAGGGCGATACCGACCGGTTCGTCCATGTCGTTGTTCGTCAGCGCGAATTCGCCGTTGATGATCGCGCTCGGGGTGGCGTTGACGGTGCCGCTGAGCCCCGCCGGATAGACGCTCACGGTGTCGGAGTCGCCGACCTGGGCACCGTCGTTCGCAACGTAAATTTTCGCGGTACTATCAATCGCAATGGCCACCGGATTGTCTAGGTCTGTCGCTGAGCCGGTGATCGTCGCGCTGAGGACGAAGGTCCCCGCCGTGTAAACGAAAACGCTATCGCCAAAGTTGTCAACGACGTAGACGTTGTTGCCGGAGTCGAGCGCGATACCTGTGGGAAAGATCAGGCCGCTGAAGATCGTCGCGCTCGGGGTGGCGTTGCCGCTGCTCCCCGCAGAATAGACGTTCACGCAAGCGCAGCCGCTGTCGACGACGTATATGTTGCCGCCGCTGTCCAACGCAACACCTGTGGGCTTCATCAACCCGGTGTCGAAGCCGCTGATCGTCGCGCTCGGAGCGGCGTTGCCGGGGCTCCCGACCGGATAGACGGTCACGCTGGGATTGCCGCCATTGGCGACGTATATTTTGCCGCTGAAGATCGCAACGCCCACCGGAAGGTTAAGTCCCGTGTTGGAGCCGCTGATAACTGCGCTCGGGGTGGCGTTGCCGGTGCTACCCGCGGGATAGACGGTCAAACTGTCGGCGTCGCCGTTGTTGCTGCCGTCGTTAACCACGTAGATGTTGCCGCTACCGTCCAGCGCGATGCCGTGGGGATCGTCCAGTCCCGTCGCCGAGCCAGCAATTACGACGTTCGGCGGGACCTGGCCCGTGCTCCCGGCCGGATATATGGCCACCGAGTAACTCGGATTGCCGTCGTCGCCGCTGTTGGTGACGTAAATGTTCTTGTTCGCGTCGACCGCGATCCCGGTGGGTGTGCATAGCAGCGGCTGCGGGAAAGTTGGGGCGACGTTGCCGCTGCCGCCGACCGGGTAGCTCGTCACGTTGTTGCAGGGAGTGTTCGTAACCAAAATCTCGCGAGCGAGGGTAGCCGGCGGCGGCGGGGACGAGACCGCGCTGCCCGACACCACTGACAACTTGACGCGATGCGGGTTGCCGGCGGCGTCATCCCGTATATCGAGCGTCGCGTGGATCGAATCCTTGTGGGATTTGGCCATTGCGGACTGCGGGTTGGCGGCCACGTAGAACTTGCAGGAGGCATGAGGGGCCAGCGGACCCATGCAATTTTGAGTTAAAGTCGCGACGAAATTGCCGCTGTCCAGCGAGATGCTAGTGATGGTCAGCGGCGTTCCATTGGGGTTGCTAATCGAGACCGCTTCGGGCGTGCTCGACCCCCCGGGCTGGACCTTGCCGAACGAAATCTCGCGCGGCTGCCATTTGATGGCGCCCTTTATACCGCGGCCGCTCAGTGGAACCGATTCGGCGATCGCGCCGGACGTGTCGGTCACTAGGAGCCTCGCGGTCCTCTTGCCCAATCCGTTAGGGGTGAAAGTGACAGTGACGGCGCATCCGGCTGCCACCGGCGCACCGACACAATTTTCCGCTTGATGTAGCGCGAAGTCGCCGCGGTTGGCTCCGCCGATCGAGATACTCTCAATCCTGTCCGATTTCTTTGAAGCCGAAATTCTCAGCCGCTTGGGCCAGCTCGTCTCTCCCGAACTTCCGAAAACTTTGTCCGGGAAGGCTACTTCCTTTGGCGCCGCGGCGAGGCCCTCGCGAGCGCCGCCGGATGATCTTGCTTGAGCCGCACCGGGAAGCGTGGCCGACAGAATCAGGAGAGCCATCGCAAACCAGACCTGTCGCGTCCGCGAAATGAAACGGTCCATATTATTTCCCCCTGACAAAGCGCTAGAAGCCGCCTGATTCCACGAAATCGAACTGCTTCACGAAGCTGAGCTGGCCGAAGCCGCCTGCGGTTCCGTAGCCGCCCTGAAGGTCGAGGCCGAACGCCCACTTGCGAAAGTAAATCCCGAGGTCCGGGCCGCCCTGTCCGCCCGCGCTGGTGATTTGTCCGCCCTGGTAGATAGCGCCGCCGCCGC
>JBAWCX010000429.1:0-11757 GCA_049590495.1 Binatus sp. (SeqCode) | reverse complement strand
TACTGCGAGGAATGCATGTCCGGGCATCCGAACCTCTGCTCGAACAAGGCCGCCACCCAACGCGGCGCGAGCGACAAGCCGCGACTCTCGCAGAAGGGCAAGATGGTCAATCAGTTCGCCGACCTGTCGGGCTACGCCGAAAAAATGCTGCTGCATGAAAACGCGCTGGTGAAGATCGAAAACGACGTGCCGCTCGATCGCGCAGCGCTCATCGGATGCGGCGTCATGACCGGCGTCGGCGCCGCGCTTCACACCGCCAAGGTCGCGCCCGGCTCGACGGTCGCAGTGTTCGGCGCGGGCGGAGTCGGCCTCGCGATCATCCAGGGCGCGCGAATCGCGGGCGCGCGAATGATCATCGCGGTGGACAAGTTCCCGGCCAAGCTCGAGCTCGCCAAAAAACTCGGCGCGACTCACGCCGTGGACGCATCAAAGGGCGATGCCGTCGATCAGATTCGCGCGCTCTCGGGCGGCGGCGTCGAGTATTCGTTCGAAGCGATCGGGCTCAAAGTGGCCGCCGAGCAGGCTTACGAATCGCTAACCGCCGGTGGTATCGCCACGATTGTCGGGATGGTCCCGCTTGGGCAGAAAGTCGAAGTGGACGGCTTCTCACTCCTGTTCGAGAAGCGCATCCAGGGATGCTTCATGGGATCGAACCGCTTCCGCATCGACATGCCGCGCATCATCGAGCTCTATCAGCAAGGGCGCCTGGACCTCGACGACATGATCACGCGCCGCGGCAAACTCGAGGACGTCAACGAAGCGTTCCGCGCAATGAAAGCCGGCGAAGTAGCGCGCACAGTGCTGATGTTCGACTAGAAAGCGCCAACTCGAATCGACACTCAGAGGGCCGAGCGAATTCCGCGCCCTACTGTAAAATCTGGTCCCCCTTCCCGCTCGGGAAGGGGTTAGGGGTTAGGTTCCTTGGTACTCGCTACCCCTTCAGCAAATCCGCGATGCCCTCTTCGATCGACACGCGCGGATGCCATCCCAGCACTCGCTCGGCCTGCGTGCGATCCGCCAGCGTATCGCGCATGTCGCCGGCGCGCCCTTCGCGATGAACGCTAGGTCCGCCAATCATCGCCGCAACCCGATTCAAGCTTACGTTCTCGCCGCGCCCGATGTTTATCGCGCGTCCATCCGCTATCTCGCAGTCCATCGCGAGCATGTTAGCCGAGACTACGTCGTTGACGTGCGTAAAATCCCGCGTCTGCTCGCCGTCGCCGTGAACTTCGAGCGGACGGCCCTCGCGCCGCGCTTTCAGGAACGCCGCGATCGCCAGCACGTACGATCCCTCGTACGGCATCCGCGGACCGTACACGCCGAAGTATCGCAGCGTAAGAGTCTGCATCGCGAACAACCGATGGAACATGCGCGCGTACTGCTCGCCGACATACTTCTGCAGCGCGTACGGATTCAGCGGATTCGCGGTCATCGTCTCGACCAGCGGCATCTTCGCCTGCTCGCCGTACACCGACGACGATCCTGAATACACGACGCGCCGGACTTTCCGATCGCGCGCCGCGATCAGCACGTTGAGCGTCCCGACCACGTTGGTCATGTGGGTTTCGACCGGCTTCGCGATCGAGAGCGGAATCCGCGGCAGCGCCGCCACGTGGAAGACCGTATCGACACCCTCGAATGCATCGGCAATCGACGACGCGTCGCGGATATCGCCTTCGACCAACTCGGCCGCGTGGTTTACAAAATCGCGCGTGCCGGTCGCAAAGTTGTCGATCGTTCGCACGCGCAATCCCGCCGCAACGAGCGCGTCCACCAGATGCGATCCGATAAAGCCCGCCCCCCCGGTCACCAGCACCAGCCGTCCCGACCCTCGCGATTGCGATTTGCTGTTCATCTATATTCAAACAGGGACGAAGTCCCGCATCTTCTCTTAATACCGGGTGCAGGGGTCACCGCTGCCCAGGGAAGCGTGAAACCCAGGAGGGGTTTCACACTACAATCAAGTGATTTACCCTTCCCCATCGCGCAAAATTTCGCGGTTTGCATCGCTAGGATAACCTAGCTGGTTACCGCCCGCACCTGAACGGGCACCCAACAATGACCACCGATGCGCACAGGATCAAGCTCCTCGAGGAGTTGCTCGCCGAACGAATCCTCATTCTGGACGGCGCATTCGGCACTTTCGTGCTCGGCGAGAATCTGAGCGCCGCGGATTACGGCGGCGCCCGCTACGAGGGATGCAACGAGAACGTCGTGCGTACGCGACCGGAGCTGATTCGCCGCATGCACGACGGCTTTCTCGAAGTCGGCGCCGACATAATCGAGACTGCTAGTTTCCAGGCCAGTCCGATCGTGCTCGCCGAGTACGATCTCGAAAAGGACGCGCGCGAAATCAACCGCCTCGCCGCGACGCTCGCGCGCGAGGAGGCCGCGCGCTTCACCACTGCCGACAAACCGCGCTTCGTGGCGGGCTCAATGGGCCCGACGACCAAGAGCATCTCGGTCACCGGCGGCGTCACCTTCGATCAGATGCGCGACGGCTACCAGGTGCAGGCCGAAGGCTTGATCGCAGGCGGCGCCGACATCCTGCTCCTCGAGACCGTCAACGACACGCTGAACTGCAAGGCCGGCCTCGTAGCCATCGAGGCCGCGATCGCAAAGCTCGGGGTAGCGCCCGCGGTCGCCGTGTCGGGAACGATCGAGACGATGGGCACGCTGCTCAGCGGGCAGGATATCGAGGCGTTTTACACCTCGCTCGCGCATCGCGACCTGCTCTGGATGGGCCTCAACTGCGCCACCGGTCCCGACTTCATGACCGATCACCTGCGCACTCTGTCCGGCATCTCGAAATTTTTCGTCGCGTGCGTGCCCAACGCGGGGCTGCCCGACGAAGAGGGCCACTACAATGAGACGCCCACGATGCTGGCGGGAAAAATCGCGCGCTTCGCTGAAAACGGATGGGTCAATCTGGTCGGCGGATGCTGCGGCACGACGCCCGAACATATTCGCCTGCTGGTGCAAGCCGTGGCGGGCAAGCGTCCGCGACAGCGCTCGACGCTGAGGCGCTCGGTCGTTTCCGGCATCGAGACTCTCGTCATCGACAACGACACGCGGCCGGTGATCGTCGGCGAGCGCACCAACGTGCTCGGCAGCCGCAAGTTCAAGCGGCTGATCGCGGATGGCAAGGTCGAGGAAGCTTCCGAAGTCGGCCGCGTGCAGGTGCGCCGCGGCGCGCACATCCTCGACGTATGCCTGCAGGACCCGGATCGAGACGAGATGGCGGATGTCACGCGCTTTCTGGAAATCGAAGTCAAGAAAGTCAAAGTGCCATTGATGATCGATTCGACCGATCATCGGGTGATCGAAGAGTCGCTCAAGCGCACGCCCGGCAAGTCGCTGATCAATTCGATCAATCTCGAAGACGGCGAGGATCGCTTCCAGAAGGTCGTGCCGCTCGCGCGACGCTTCGGCGCTGCGCTCGTCGTCGGATGCATTGACGACGACAAGCAGCAGGCGCAGGCCGTCACGCGCCAGCGCAAGCTGCAGGTGGCCGAGCGCTCGTTCAAGCTGCTCACCGAAAAATACGGCGTCGAGCCCGAAGATATCATCTTCGATCCGCTGGTTTTCCCGGTCGGCACCGGCGACAAAAACTATATCGGCTCCGGCATCGAGACCATCGAAGGCATTCGGCTCATCAAAAGTGCGCTGCCGAATTGCAAGACGATTCTCGGCATCTCGAACGTCTCGTTCGGACTTCCAGAGGCGGGCCGCGAAGTGCTTAACGCCGTGATGCTCTACCACTGCGTGCAGGCGGGCCTCGACCTCGCGATCGTCAATTCAGAAAAGCTGCACCGCTACCCGTCGATTCCCGAAGAGGAGCGCAAGCTCGCCGAGGATTTAATCTGGTGGCGCGGCAACGATCCGATCGCCGCATTTGCCGCGTATTTCCGCGCGCGCAAAAGCACCGTCACGGCTGA
This sequence comes from Binatus sp. (SeqCode), assembly GCA_049590495.1. GTDB lineage: Bacteria > Desulfobacterota > Binatia > Binatales > Binataceae > Binatus. The sequence continues at coordinate 7,819 of JBAWCX010000429.1, read as the reverse complement.
GGATCGCAAGTCGATGCCGCTCGACGATCGGCTCGCGCGCTACATCCTCGAAGGCTCGAAGGACGGCCTGGTCGACGACCTCGACGAGGCGCTGACGACCCGCGGCCCGCTCGAAATCATCAACGGGCCGTTGATGAAGGGCATGGACGAGGTCGGGCGCCTGTTCAACGCCAACCAGATGATCGTCGCCGAAGTTCTGCAGTCAGCCGAGGCGATGAAAGCCGCGGTCGCGCACCTCGAGCCGCACATGCAGAAGTCCGAGAGCGCGACCAAGGGCAAGATCATTCTCGCCACGGTCAAGGGCGACGTCCACGACATCGGCAAGAACCTGGTCGAGATTATTCTCAGCAACAACGGCTACCGCGTCGTCAATCTTGGCATCAAGGTGCCGCCCGAAGAACTGATCAAAGCCTTTCGCGAGCATGGACCCGACGCGATCGGGCTCTCGGGCTTGCTCGTGAAGTCGGCGCAGATGATGGTCGCGACGGCGCAGGACTTGAAGACCGCCGGGATCGATTGTCCGATCCTGGTCGGCGGCGCCGCTCTGTCGAACCGCTTCACGCGGATGAAAATCGCGCCCGAATATGAGGGCCTGGTCGCGTATGCCAACGACGCGATGAACGGGCTGGACCTCGCCAATCAGATCATGGACTTCGAGCGGCGCGAGTCGCTCAAGCATGTGCTCGCCGACCAGTCCAAAAAGATGCTCGAGGCCGCGCCGAAGGTCGTCGACGCCCCCGCGGACGCGGCGCCGCGCACTTCATCGGTGCGCCGCGACGTCGAGATTCCGAAGCCGCCCGACCTGAAGACTCACGTCATCCGCAACTACGATCTCGGCGAGATCTTCGAGTACATCAATCCCAAGAGTCTCTACGCCAAGCATCTCGGCTTCCAGAATTTCGTCGAGGCGTTCGAGGCCGGCGACCCAAAGGCGCGCGAGCTTCACGATCGCGTCGAGGAAGTCGCGCAGCAGATCCTCGCGCGCTCGGACATTGTTGCGAACGCTGTTTACCGGTTCTTCCCCGCGCAATCCGACGGCGATCGCACCGTCACGATCTATACACCCGACGGCAAGACCGTGCTCGAGTCGTTCACTTTCGGCCGCCAGAGCGACCCGCCGCATCTATCCCTCGCCGACTACGTCGCCGCGCGCGATTCCGGCCGCATTGATTATCTGTGCATGTTCGTCACTACCATCGGCACCGGCGTGCGCGCGCTCGCCGAGGATTGGAAGAACAAGGGCGACTATCTGCGCTCGCACATCCTGCAGGTACTCGCGCTCGAGGGCGCCGAGGCGTTTGCCGAATTGCTGCACGTGAAGATTCGCCAGATGTGGGGAATCGGCGACCCGCCGGGGCTCGCGCTCAAGGATCTCGTGCAGGCGCACTATCGCGGCAAGCGTTTCTCGTTCGGCTATCCCGCCTGTCCCCGTCTCGAGGATCAGGAACCGCTGTTCCGCCTCCTCGAAGTCGAGAAGAACGCGATCGGCGTGCAACTGACCGAAGGCTTCATGATGGACCCCGAGAGCGCGGTCAGCGCCGTCGTCTTCCATCATCCCGAGGCGAAATATTTCAGCCTCTCGCCCGCCGACATCGAGCGGCTCGAACGCGAATTCGAAGCCGCCGCGGTCAAGCGCGCCGCCAGCTAGCCTTTCATCGGAATTTGCTAGTGCGCCTTGCTGCGTAGTTCGCGCTCGGCAAGTTCAAGATCTGCTTCGATCATCAATTCGGCGAGCTTCTCGAACTTCACCTTGGGCGTCCAGCCGAGTTGGCGCTTCGCTTTCGAGGCGTCGCCGATCAACAGATCGACTTCCGCGGGACGGAAGAATCGCTGATCGATCTCGACGTGGTCCTGCCATCGCAGCTTCAGGCGATCGAACACGACCTCGAGAAATTCCTGCACCGAATGCGCCTCGCCGGTGGCGATCACATAGTCGTCGGGCTGCTCCTGCTGCAGCATTAGCCACATCGCCTCGACGTAGTCGCCCGCGAATCCCCAGTCGCGGCGCGCGTCCAGGTTGCCGAGCGCGAGCTTCTCCTGGATGCCCAGTTTGATGCGCGTCGCACTGCGCGTTATTTTGCGCGTCACGAAATTTTCGCCGCGCCGCGGCGACTCGTGGTTGAACAGGATTCCGTTGCACGCGAACAGCTCGTAGGCCTCGCGATAGTTTACTGTCTGCCAGTGCGCGTAGACCTTGGCGCACGCGTAAGGACTGCGCGGATGAAACGGCGTGGTCTCGCGCTGCGGAGTTTCCGCCACCTTGCCGAACATCTCCGACGAGCCCGCCTGGTAAAGCCGCGCGGCCCGCCCACGGCGCTTGTTGTGATCGCGCAGCGCCTCCAGCAATCGCAGCGCACCCAGGCCGACCACATCGGCGGTGTATTCGGGCTGATCGAACGAGATGCGCACGTGCGACTGCGCGGCGAGATTGTACACCTCGTCGGGACGCACCTGCTCGATGATTCGCCTGAGCCCGGTGCCGTCGCCGAGGTCGCCGTAGTGCAACTGCAGGCCCTCGGAACCGGGGCCGAAGCCCTTGCGCAGATGATCGATTCGTCCGGTGGCGAAACTCGAAGTGCGCCGCACCATCCCATGCACTTCGCAGCCCTTTTTCAGAAGAAACTCGGCGAGGTAAGAGCCATCCTGTCCGGTAACGCCGGTTATCAATGCTACTTTGGCCATCTCAGCCTGGGCCTTTACCGTGTTTAGTCGCCCGGCACCAGCCGATGCGAATCGCTGTCAAAGTGCTGGGTGGAAAATTCAAACAGCTCGGCGTCTTCGATCGCTTCCATCTGATGCACCAGTCCGATCGGGACGTCCATGCATTCGCCCGCCGCCAATTCGAATTCCTCGAGCTGGTCGCTGTCCGGCGACTCCTTGACGCGCACGATCAACCTGCCGCTGCGCAGGTAGAACGACTCCGTCTTGAGCTTATGGTAATGCAGCGAGCACTTCTTGCCCTTGCGAATTTCCAGAATTTTCCCGCAGTAGAGATCGCCGTTGGCGATCCATACCTCGCGGCCCCATCCCTTGGGCACAATCCGGACTGGTTTTCGTGCTCGATGCATCGTCTCCCCCGGTCCTGTTTCAGTATCACGATCCCCACCCGCCACGGCCAAACCTACTGGTATTTTTATCTGATCCAACTGTAGCCGCGCTAGACGGTGGGCGCGGCGCGATGACGGGTCAGGAATCTTTTGCGACCGCCGAGGCTGACAAGACTACGCGCAGACCGCCGGATTCGACGGCGCTGAGCAGAATCGCCACTCGCTCCGCGCCCGACAGATAACGCTGGAAGATCGCTTCGAATCCACGGAAGGGCCCGTCAACGACCACCACACGCTCGCCGGTGCCGAATGGCTTGTCGGGGATTTCGATCACGTCGTCAACGCCGCGGCGGCGAATCTCCGACACTATCGGCGCGGGCACCGCCAGGGGATCGATTCCGGCCGACACGATTGCACGCACCCCGGCCAGATACTTTACGTCGAAGTACTGCCGCTGAAGATCGAACCTGGCGAACACGTAACATGGAAACAGCGGCGCTATCGACACCACCATCCGTCCCCATCGCGGCGCCTTCGCCTTGAGCATCGGCAAAAACACTTCCGGCACCAGGTTGGCGAGTTGGTCGCGGACCCATCGCTCCTTGCCGGTCTTGGTGCGTACCAGGTACCAATCTGTCTGTGGGCTCTCATCCATAACGGCATGCGCGGCCGGCGCATGAGGATAATATCCGCGAACGGGCCGCGGTCGCAGCCCGGTCGACGCGCCTATGCCCCATGCGGGCGCCGAAAAAAGAAGGCGGCTGTAGCATACGCCACAGCCGCCCGATCAGTCCAATCGACTGCTAGATTTCGTACGTGAACGTGAACTCGAGCTCGTTGAACCGCTGCGAGCGGCTCAGGAGGTACGGATCGGTGTAACGGCCGCTGCGTCCCAGAAACCACTGCGCGTTCACCCCGAACAGCACGTTGCGCGAATACCGGTAAACGTTGGTGGTCGAGAGCTCGCCGACGTTGTCGTCGATGTCCCACAGGATCAGGTTGCCGGCCGTCAACTGCCCGTTCATCAGCCAGTTCGTTGCGTTGAGGAACGCCAGGCTGCTGAGCTCGCGCTGCTTGCCGGCGACGATTCCCGGAGCGGGCGAGCCTTCCGCATTGGCCGGACGATCGGGGTACCAGGTCTCCGTGAACTGAGCCGTCAGGAAGGTGTGCTGCTTCGATATCCAGGGGATATAGGTCGGCCGGTCGGCCGCGACGATCCAGCGCGTGAACTCGGTCCATTCTGATTGGGCTGGATTTCCGCTGGCACCATGACGAGCCGAGGCAGCGGTGAACGGAACGGAAACCCCGATGTCCGGCTGATACAGAACGTCGTAGCGATATACGATGTCGGTCAGGTCTTTGTCGTAATAGGTTCCAGTCATGCCAAAGAAATTGTTGCGCCGATAGTCAGTCGTGGTAATCAGCTCAGCCGTTCCGCCCACCGGCACTCCGGGTTGAGGATGGTTCAGAAAAAACCCGGGAATTAAGAACGTGCCCGGTGCAACCCTGACCGGGTTTGATGTTGGGAATCGATTGTTCGGAAATCCTGTGGCGGCCGTCCCGCAGAAGGCGCAGACTGAGCTTCTCGCGTCGCGAAATTCATACAGATAGATGAAGCTGGCCTGCAGTCCGTTTCCGATCGGCAGCAGGCTCGAATAGCGCATTCCGAATTCGCTGTTTTGCAGCGAGTTCGAAGGAGTGCGGCTGATATTCTTCGGAAAAAAGTCGAAAAATTCACCACTCTGCCGGCTGCGGTTGCCGTTTACCGGGGGGAAAGTGGGGAAACCAACGGGCACGAAGAGCATCCCCTTCGCGTCAAGATTGGGCGCTTCGCTGACGTTGAGCTCCTGGCCGTTCTGATTGAAGCTCACCGGGAAAACCCCGTCCGCACCATTGCCACAGGGCACGCAGCCGCCGCCAAGTGCGACCGGGGTAACATACGGATCGCGCGGATCGCCGTTTCCTCTGATTCCTTGGCCCTGGAAATCGCCGGGGATGATGAAGCCTTCCAGCTCGTTGTTGGCAGTCTTCAGAAAGTCCGGCAGGATGTAGTTGAGCTTGATCATCCGGACGTTCGTGCGCACGTCTTCGGCTGCTTCCGCGCCGTACACTCCGTGCCATTGTGCGTTAACCGGATTGGTAACTTCGGTGCCTGACAGCGCGTCCGCTTCCGACCAGATGACTTGCTGCTTGCCGATACGCGCGGAGAAGTTGTCGGTAAAGTTCAGCTGCCCATAATACTCGCGCAGATCGTTCTTGAAGTATTGGTCCTGCAGGGAGGGAGAACTCGTTACCCCGTTGTTCGTGCTCTGGGAATGCGAGTACTCGATGGCATCCGTGTTCGGCCGCTGCCGGCCAAAGTCCTTCAGCGAACCGACCGAGTCGTACCAGGGCCGGTAGAACGCGAAGAAGTCCGCATCCTTGATAAACAACGTGTCAAAGCGGCCAAGCAACTTGTAGTTCTTGATCATGTGGTAATCGGGCCGCACGTCCGCAAGGTTGCGCTGCTCGGCCAGATCCCAATGATTGAAATCGTAACTGCCGCCCGTCAGCCCGAACGACTGCCCGGGTCTCGCGAAACCGGTAACCGGGTTTATCCTGGTCGGCGTTGAGTCCCTGCTCGAACTGCCTTCGCCCCAGTGACCCGCTTCGCGAGTTTCAAAAAATCCAAAGACTGAAAAGTCGCCCTGTGTGATCGTCGCCATTGCGACCGACGTCCACAATGTCGCAACGCATGCCACAGCGGCCACCATCAGACTCCGCCACCGCATTCCGCCGAATCCCTGATTCCCGTTCTGCATTGTCACACCCCCAAGCTGGAGCCCTCGCGGTTACGTCGAACTCCTCGCCCGATTGTCCACCAGGCAAGCCGTCAACACACTAAATCCCCGTTCGCGCGTACGAACCTGCGAACGCGGCTTAGGTACCACTCTGCTGCGTACCTTGTCAAGAAGGGTGCATGAAGCCGTCATCTGCTCGCAATAGTCCGAAAATAGTCACGTGATACTCGCGATGCCGGATTTCGGCTCTCCTCGATTCGATACCCCCGGCGCGTGCCGCTGCCAAACGTTCCGGCTAGCTGGGCCTCGCCCATTGCATGACTAACCGTGAGCCGCGTTCATGAACGAAGAATTACGTCGCACTTGAATTTGTCACCTGATCAGTGTAGGTACGACGACCGAATGCGCGTCCGGCCGGATTCGGAACCTTGCTGGGGCTTAGGTTGCTCTTGCCGGGGATCGAACGAACCGATGGCCGCGTGGGTTTTCAGGCTGATTGGGTCAGCAGACGGGGACACCGATGACTCGGTGGGGGTTAGCAACAATGACGCACGGAAGGATGCAGACGATGACTGAGGGCAGGGATGGGATCTCGTTGGCGCCCAACAAAGCGCCGGGTCTGATGGGGGTCGCTCGTCGGCTTTCGGTCGTGGCAGCGATGCTCGCGATTGCCGCGTTCGTCGCGGGCACGGCAGGCAGTGGCTACGCCGGCGGCACGCTGAACGACCAGGTAACTGTGACGAACGGTGCCGGCTTGTTCGGCGGCAGCGTCGCGACGTTTGCTGCCGGCTCCAGGCACAACTCCAAGCCTATATCTCGGATCAAGGGCGGTGCCAGCCTGTTGAGCATCGGGGCGTTCGGCGAGGCAGTGAGCTCGGTCGATGGTCACATAGCGGTGGCGTTGCCCTTCGACTTTGTCGGTCTAAGCGCCCAGAACCCTGACGTGCAAGAGCCAATAAACGCTCTATTCGATTTCTTGCAACTTACCCCTCCAAAAATAGGTTGCGGCACTTTTGGCTTCCCCCCGAACTCTCCACTCTTTGGCACTGGCTTGGTCGGGATCTTCTCTAACTCCGCGACTGGTAACTCAGCGCCGGAGAACATAATCTGCGCACCGGGTTTCTCGATCGGTGCAGACGGGGCAGGTTTGGTGCCAGGTCAATTCCTCGACACTTCGGGCGTCTTCATACCTCAGGGCGTAGCATTTGAAAGCACCTTCGATGGGGTCAATGGCGGGCACGAAATCCTGGCGGTTGCGAATGCGCTTCCGGAGGTAGCTCAGGATGCGGCACTTTGCATTGCGGGAGGCGTGTCCGCCACGGGCGTTACCTTGGGCACGATTACCGAGTATGACAGGGCTACGTTGACTCCCGGCCTCAACAATGCTGAGCCCTTCGTGAACAACGTGGTGACCGCGATCAACCCGTTGCCCGCAACCGGGATACCACCGGTTGACCCGCCGACGGGGCCTATCTACGAGGCGAACGCCAGCATCGCCGGATGCTTGACCTCGCTGGCGGGTCCACGCAGCCTCGCATTTGACAACAATGGCTTCCTGTTCGTCGTGAACAACGCTCCCCCCCTGACCGTTCCCCCGGCAGCCAACGCACTCTCAATCTTACCTCACTTCCTAAGCGTGTTTGATCGTGCTGCGGCTACGGAAACCACCCCGCCCTTTAGCCGTGGCGATGTATTTCCGTTGGCCCTCATCGGTATCGCGGGTACCGGGACAGAAAGAACCTTGGGTCAACCGATAGATGTAGCAGTCGCCACATTAGGCTTCGAAAATGATCTGGCATTCGTCACAGACACGGGCGAATCGGCACATGGCGTCGACTTGAATTGCACCGCCGCCGGCGTGCCTTACGCCTCTTGCTGCACGGGTCTCGGAACCGGTACCTGTCCCGCAATCCCAGCCGGCGTCAAAATCTTCGATACTTTCACGAATCCGGATATTGCCGTTGGCTTTGCATTCTCAGGTCAGCTGATGGC
>JBAWCX010000428.1:0-4426 GCA_049590495.1 Binatus sp. (SeqCode) | reverse complement strand
GTCCGAGACTCAGATAACTCTTCCCGACGCTATCAAGTGGACCACCTGGAGCGGTGCCCCGCCGCATGGCGGTGAAATGGCAACGCTCTACGGGGGCTTGGACCAGCCCGGGCTCTATCTCGTTTTGATGAAGTGGTATCCCGGCTACATGAGCGCTCCGCACTCCTACGCGACGGATCGACTCTCGCTGGTGATGTCCGGCACTTGGTGGGTGAACAGCGGCGACGACTTTGATCCGGAGAACACGGTTCCGGTTCCCGCCGGAGGATTTGTCCGACGCGTTGCTGGCACACCGCACTACGATGGCGTGAAGAGGGGCGCGAAGTAGCCGGCTGTAATCGCTTTATTCGGCACCGCGCCGGTCCAACTGAAGCTAGTCGATCCGGAAAAACCAAGCTGGCGCAGGGTCTAGAATTGAATGCGGATTCAGGCGAATTCGGCGTGACCCACCTCGAAATGGAGGTGCACGATGCCCGCAAGACTCCGCCCGCATCAATCCCGCGTTACATCCTTGACGCGGTAGGATATAAAATCCCGAGGTTCACGCGCGGGCGTGGATTCGCGAGGTTTCATCGATGCCATCAGAGTTGCTCAAGGGATTCCGCCTGCTCGATTTGACCGATGAGAAGGGCGCGTTGTGCGGCAAGATGTTTGCCGATCTCGGCGCTGAAGTTATCAAGGTCGAGCCACCCGCCGGATGCTCGACGCGGCGCATCCCGCCGTATCTCGAGGATAAAGCCGATCCCGACCACTGCCTCTACTCGATCGCGTATCACTCCGGCAAAAAATCCGTGACCGCCAATCTCACCACTGACGACGGGCGCGCACTCGTCGCCGATCTCGCCGCGCATTCCGACTTTCTCGTCGAGTCGCACGCGCTCGGCTATCTTGACTCGATCGGTCTCGGCTACGACGTGCTCGTCAAGCGCAATCCGCGGCTCATTTATGCGTCGATCACGCCGTTCGGCGATACCGGACCGGGCAAGGACTACAACTGGGCCGACATCGTCACGTGGGCGGCCGGCGGCATGATGTACCTGATGGGCGAGGAGGGGAAACCTCCGCTGCAAATGAGTCTGCCGCAAGCCGGGTTGCATGCGGGCAGCGAGGCGGCGGTCGCGATGATGCTCGCGCACTACCCGCGCCAAATCGAAGGGCTCGGCCAGCGCATCGTCGTCAACATGCAGGCCTGCATCGTGTGGACGCTCATGAACGAGCAGGCGATGCCGTTCCTGCACGGCAACCATCTCTCGCGCACCGGAATTTTCACCGGCTCGGCCGACGCGCGCCGCAAGATGGTGTACGAGTGCAAGGACGGTCACATCTCGATCCTGATCACCGGCGGCACGACTTTCGGCAATTCCACCAAGGCGCTGATCGAGTGGATGCGCGAGAACGGTTTCGGCTCCGACTGGATGCGCACCAAGGATTGGATTGCGTGGGTGCCCGGCGTCTTCATGAACATGACCGAGCAGGATCGCCGGGAGATCGACGATCTCGAGGCCACGATTCAGCGGTTTCTCATGACGATGACCAAGCGCGAGATATACGCGCAGGGACTGAAGCGCCGCATCTTTCTCGCGCCCGTCGCCAACGTCGCCGATGTCGCCGCCGACGAGCAGCTCAAGGCGCGCGACTTCTGGACGGCAGTGCCGCACGACACTATCGGCCGCACGCTCACGTTTCCGGGACCGTTCGCGAAAATGTCCGCGACGCCCATCGGATCGACGACGCGCGCGCCGCGAATCGGCGAGCACAGCGACGAAATTTACAGCACGCTCCTCGGCCTCGCGCCCGAACGATTGAACAAGCTCCGCGCCGCCGGGTCGATTTAGCCGGGAGAAATTCGAGATGAGCCGTTTCGCACTTGAAGGAGTTCACATTCTCGACTTCGCCTGGGTGGGAGTCGGTCCGATCACGACCAAGTATTTCGCCGACAACGGCGCCGATGTGATTCGCGTCGAGTCTGCCGCGCGTCCCGACGTGCTGCGCATCGGTCCGCCGTGGAAAGACGCGATGCCCGGTTTCAACCGCAGCCAGTTCTTCGCCAGCTACAACACTTCGAAAAAAGGCATCACGCTCGACTTGAGCAAGCCCAAAGCGCGCGACCTCGCGAAACGCCTGGTGCCGTGGGCCGATATCGTCGTCGAGAGTTTCACACCCAAGGCCATGCGCAACTGGGGACTCGACTACGAAAGTCTTCGCGAGCTGCGCCCCGACCTCGTTATGCTCTCGACCTGCATGCAGGGGCAGACGGGACCCAACTCGCTTTACCCCGGCTTCGGCCAACTGATGGCGGCGCTGTCGGGCTTCTACTACATCTCCGGCTACGGACCAGGCTCATGCACGCCGCCATACGGCGCTTACACGGATTTCATCGCGCCGCGATTTTCCGCGTTCGCGCTTCTGGCCGCGCTCGATTATCGCCGCCGCACGGGCAAGGGTCAGTACATCGACATGTCGCAGTACGAAGCTGCGATGCAGAATCTCGCGCCTGCGTTGATCGATTACCACGCGACGGGCAGGGTGCTTGGCCCGCGCGGCAACGCGTCCGAGCGTTATGCTCCACACGGCGCGTACAGATGCGCCGACGAGGACGGCAACGAGCGATGGATCGCGATGGCAGTCGCGGGTGACGACCAGTGGCGCGCGATGCTCGCTGTTTTTGCTGCCAATTCCACCGACCCTCGCTTCGCGACTGCGGCCGCGCGCATCGAAAACGCCGCGGCGATCGATCAGTTCGTCGGCTCGCTCACACGCGCACACAACGCGCACGAACTTACCGCGAAGTTGCAAGCCGCCGGAGTCGCCGCATACCCGGTCGAGAACTGCGTCGACATCCACCAGGACGACAACCTCGAGGCGTTCGGCTTTTGGCATTGGCTCGAGCACAAGGAGATGGGCGCGTCGCCGTACGAGGGACTCGAGCATCGCATGAGCCGCACGCCTGGCACGCTGCGCTCGGCAGCGCCGGTTCTCGGCCAGCACAACGACGAAGTTTTTCGCGAGATGCTCTCGCTTAGCGCCGACGAGATCGAGCAGTTAAAGAAAGAGAACGTGATATTCTGAGTTCGGCTCGCTGGTCATCGTGCGATACGAACTCAAAATTGCGCTGCGCTATCTGCGCGCCCGCCGCAGAGACGCCTTCATCTCGATCACGACGATTTTTACCGCTGTCGGCGTGATGATCGGCGTCGCCGCGCTCACCATGACGCTTTCGGTGATGGGCGGCTTCGAGCAGAGCCTCAAAGAGCGCGTGCTCAGCCTCAGTCCGCAGGTCCAGATACTCAACTCGCAAGGCTCGATTGACAACTACGCCGACATCGAGAGAAAGCTTACCGGCGTGCCCGGCGTCAACGGCTCGGACGCGTATATCGTGGGCCAGGCGATGCTGAGTTCGGGCCGTGGAATCGGCGGCGTGGTCGTGCGCGGCGTCGAGCCCAACAACCCCACCGTGCGCCAGCAATGGGGCAAGTACATGACCGCCGGCGGCCTCGACGATCTCTCGCGTAGCTACGCGATCCCGGCCAACGCCGCAGGGCCCGCGGTTACGACCGGCGGCCTCGCGATCGGAGTCAGCCTCGCGAAAAAACTCAAGGTCAAACCGGGCGACACGGTTCGGATGGTCGCGCCAATTATAGCGTCCGATGGATCGCTCTCGACCAAGAGCGGCCAATTCGCGATCGGCGCGATCTTCGACTCGGGGATGAACTTCATCGATGCCAACATGGTGTTCGTCGATCTCGCGCGCGCGCAGGATTTCTTCGGGCGTCCTGCGAAAGTGGACGGCGTCGATATTCATTTGACCAATCTCGACCAGACCGACGCGGTGACCGATGCGCTGCGCAAACTGTTCCCCGACCCGTATCGCGTCCGCAACTGGATCGAGTTCAACGAGTCGGGGGCCGCCGGCTTCGAACTGCTCAAGCGCGTCTATGCGCTCGTGCTCGTGCTGCTGATAGGGGTCGCCGCCTTCAACCTGGTCGCGACGCTGATCATGGTGGTGATGGAGAAGCGCAAGGACATCGCGGTGCTGATCGCGATGGGTGCGAAGCGGCGCGACGTGCGCCTCATTTTCGTGCTGAAGGGGCTGATCGTCGGCGCGGCTGGAACGGCGGCGGGACTGATTCTAGGCGCAACCGGATGCTTCGCGCTGGCGCGCTACCATTTCATTCACATCCCGCGCGAGATTTACGGCATGTCGACGCTGCCGATCGCGGTCGCGCCGTCGAACTTCGCCGCCGTCGCGGTAGCCTCGATGCTGCTGTGCCTGCTGGCGACCCTATATCCGGCCCGCCAGGCATCGCGCGAGATGCCCGTCGAAATTTTCCGCTCCTAGCTCCTCAACCCGCCCAACCCCACATCCATGGAAACGTGAAAGACTGACTACTGATTATTTGGTGTGTGATTCGTATTGGTGGGGGGC
>JBAWCX010000427.1:0-2453 GCA_049590495.1 Binatus sp. (SeqCode) | reverse complement strand
CGCCGGACTCGACGCCGGGCGCGGACCACATCAAGCCGACGAAGAGATGATTAGGGCAAGAGGGCGACGACGCTGAAGGGAGGGAGGGTAAGGGTGAGGGTGTTGGCGGAAGTCGATATGCCGCCGGGCAACGGCCCGATGGTGACGGAATTGCTGTTCTCGTCGTTGTCCGCCAGACCGTTGGTATAGAGGACGGTTTGGGCCTGCGAGGGTAAGGTGCCTGGCGGGAAGGTAACGCTGAAGCTGACGCTGGCATTGTTGGAGTTGGTCATGACCGCGCTCCAGGCGCCGTTCTGATTGAAAGCGCCGCCGTAGACTCCGGGCCAGGCCGCGGTATTCATCTGATGATAGGCGCCGCCGATGGCCCGGTTGAGCAGCGCCTGGGACCATCCAACCGGACGCATGTGCGGGAAGGTCGGCCCAAAACTGGAGTCCAGGTCGTGGACGATACCCCACAGCGCCGAGTCGGTGCCGTGCCCGCTGGGACAAGCACCGCCGCCTGTGGTGAACTCCGGTTCCGCCAGATTGAAGGTATTCTGCGCCGGCATCGGGAACAGCGTCCCCGCATTGGGTCCGCCACTGCCGGCGGCAAATCCCAGGATCCAGTTCTGCGCGTTGAAACCCGCCGCCATCCAGCCGGCCGACATCTCCCACGCCTCGACCGGAGTCGCGGTGCCGCATTGATTGCTGCTGCCGTTTTCATAGACCGCCAGGAATTGCTGACAGCCGCCAGCAGATCCACCGCACAGCGCGGCGAAATCCTCGGTTACCACCTTGCCATAGGGGCCGCTGCCACCCATCGTGAAGGGCGCCGCCGAGTTGGAGAATCCCAACGCCGCGTACTCCGCCATCGTTTGGCCAGTGGGCTGTTCAGCTAACGCCGGAATGTAGTCGGCGATGTCAGCGCCATACTGCGGATTGTCGTACGGGACTTCCGCGCTGGTGTACGACAACACTCCGGGGTTGCCTTCCTGGCCACCGACGATGAAATACACCTTGCCGGCGTATGCCGGACAGTTGCTCGTCATGTAGCTGTTGATCAAGCCAAAATTACGATTGGCCAGTCGGCCGTACTGTACCGGCTCGCCGCCACCAGCGGTAAGCAGGCCGCTGGCCCAATCCTCGTTGCTTTGCTCGACGAAGGCCTTGCTCAAGCCGTCGGCGGCAAAGGCCGTGCAGAGATTGGCCGCGAATGAATTGACATCGGCGTCACTGAATAAGTCAGGAATGCTGATCCACGGAGCCGCGCCCAGCGCACCAGCCATGGCGTACATATCGGACAGGCTGAAACTCCACGAGGAATTGCCTCCCACACCGTCAGTCGCCGAGCCGCGCAGGTAATCGTTGCCCTCGAAGTAGGAATCATTCGACGACAATCCCTGACCGTTCATGAAGCGCAGCGTACCGGGATTGAGAGTTTGCAAGGTCGTGAGTACGTCATTACGCCAAGGCGCCACCGTCGGACTTCCCGCCGGTCCCACAAAAGCGTTATCGACATAAATCATGGCGCCGGCCGCCGCTCCGCTCTGCACCGTGATGGTGAAGGTCAACTGACCGGTATCGGTCGATTTATCCGCGCCCGTGAAGTTATAGACGCACTGATGCCATGCGCCATCCTGCGTGAGGTTACAGCTATGGCTTGTCCCACCCCACGAACTGCCATTGCGCGTGAGGCTGAGCGTTATAGTCGGCGTCCCGGCAGTGCCCACCGCCTGGTAATACGCCGACGCCGTCATCGGGCCAGAGACAGGATGCCACGGATAGTTCGGGGCCTTGTTGCAGGTTCCGCTGCCGCAATCCGAGTTGGCCTGACACAACGTTATTGAATCAGTCGAGCAAGTGCCGACCGATGCGCCGTATGAGTCCATGCCGAAGTCAATCGCGTGCGGGTCGCCATCGGCCACATTGAACGATACCGACGATGCGCCCTGGTAGGCGTGGGCCGTCGTCAGCGTGATGCCGGTATCGCCACCGTTGATGCCCCAGTTGCCCGCGAAGTGACTGCCCGACGCGAAGCTCAATGAAGTGCTCCTGACAGTCTCCCCAATTATATCGCCCGCCACCAGTGACGGGCAGCTGCAGCTATAGCTGCCGCCGGTCGTGTAGCCGGTTATGGTGAAGGTCGCTCCTGCCGACGCCCCGGTCCGTACCGAGGCTGTGACCCCATTCCAAAAACCCGTAGTAAAGCCGGCACCGGCATCGTTGGAATCTGTGAAGCTCGACCCACTTGGGTTCGGACCAACTACAATCACATGGCCCAGCATCGCCTGCTCGAAGCCCGGATTATCCAGGTAGTTCTGTAGATACGCCTGACCATCGTACTGACTCTGGGTGTCCATGTTCACCCCGATCCGCCCACTGCTGGTCATCGCCGCAATCGCACTGACTACCGCAGCACTCGCCCCTCCCGTCGAAGTCGCCGTCGGCACCGCTGTCGCCGTCGCCGTCGCCGT
>JBAWCX010000426.1:0-1627 GCA_049590495.1 Binatus sp. (SeqCode) | reverse complement strand
TTTCCACGACGTTTCACGTGAAACATTTTCGCTTTATACCACAGTAGTAGAGTGGTCTTTAACCTGAAAAAGGCGAAACCGCGCCGCCATTTTCACCGGGTGCAGGGGTCACCCCTGCCCAAGGAAGCGTGAAACCCACGGTGGGTTTCACATTAAATCAAGTGATTTCCCGTTCCCCTTACTGAACATGTTCCCAAGCGTGATACGAGCTGCGCACCAGCGGCCCCGACTCCACGTGATGGAATCCCATCGCGCGCGCCGAAGTCTTCAGCTCGGCGAACTCCGCGGGCGGCACGTAGCGCGCCACCGGAATATGCTCCGCCGACGGCCGTAGATACTGCCCGAGCGTCAGGATGTCGCACTCGACGCCGCGCAGGTCGCGGATCACGTCGAGCAGTTGCGCGTTGGTCTCGCCAAGACCGAGCATCACACCCGCCTTGGTGAACATCGGCTTGCCGAGCTGGCGCGCGAAATTTTTCGCATGGCGGATAACGTCGAGCGAGCGCTCGTAGTTCCCGCCTGGCCGCACCGCACGATAAAGACTCGGCACCGTTTCGATATTGTGGTTGTAGATATCGATTGGCGATTCCACCACCGTCTCGACGCTCGCGAGCATGCCCTGGAAGTCCGGCACCAGCACCTCGACGCGCGCCGGCTCAGGATTCGACTTGATCGCAAGCGCGGTGGCCGCGAAGTGCGCCGCGCCGCCGTCGGGCAGGTCGTCGCGATCGACCGACGTGACGACGACGTGTTGCAGCCCGAGGCGCGCCACCGCCTCCGCGATTCGTCGCGGCTCGTCGGCATCCAGCGGACGCACTTTGCCGTGCGCGACCGCGCAGTACGGACAATTGCGCGTGCACACGTCGCCCATCAACATGAAGGTGGCCGTGCGATGCGAAAAGCATTCGCCGATGTTCGGGCAGCACGCCTCCTGGCACACGGAGTGCAGCTTGAGCTCGCCGAGAATCGCCTTGGTGCGGAAATATTCTGGCGACATCGGCGCGCGAACCTTGATCCAATCGGGATGCTTTCGTTCAGCCATCGCCAGCCATCAACTCAGGCGTCCGCACGATCTGCGACGCGGTCACCGAAAAAATTTCATCGTAGTTGAACACGCGGCGGAAACTCTCGCGCATCACCGCGGCGAACTCGCCAACCGACACCGCGCGATTCGTCAGTTCGCAGACTGAAGTCATGCGGCATCCCTCGATACCGCACGGCACGATCGAATCGAAGTAGCTGAGATCGGTCGATACGTTCAGCGCGAAGCCGTGCCACGTCGTCCAGCGCCTGATACAGACGCCAATCGACCCAATTTTGCGCGTCCCGACCCAGACGCCGGTCATCCCGTCGCGGCGTCCGGCGTCGATACCGAATTTTGCGAGCGCGTCGATCATCGCCGCCTCGAGACTTCGAAGATACTTCATCACGTCGCGGTCGCGCCCTTCGAGCTTGAGAATCGGGTAACCGATCAACTGTCCGGGACCGTGATAGGTCACCTGTCCGCCGCGCGCCACGCGCCGAATCTGCACGTCATCTGTATTGCCGACGATAAACCGCTCATCGGCGCCGCGCCCGAGCGTGATGACGTGCGGATGCTCCATCAACAGGAGCGTGTCGCCGATTC
>JBAWCX010000425.1:0-2429 GCA_049590495.1 Binatus sp. (SeqCode) | reverse complement strand
CTCGAAGGCCGACAGGAACGCGCCGTCCTTCATCGCAATAGTGTAATCGTCGATCGGGATCGCGTAGTTGAGCTGGTCAGGCAGACCGAGCAGCCTGCCGCGCTTTCGTCTTAAATCCTTGAACTCTTTGAGGAACATACTTCTTCCTCTCTCTACCTAAGCGCGCATCTCCGTGGGTGTCGGTACAGATACGCGGATTCGGGGTGGCGATGCTGAGATTGGGGCGCGCGCGGGATAGTAGTCCTGATAACGGATGTGGCGGACGTAGACTTGGCTCAACTGCGGATCGAACTTCGCTGCCTGGACCAACGCCCAATGGCCAACCGTCAGCAGGAACGCCCCCATCGCGACCGTATACCAGTGGAGCCCGCCGCCGAAAATTAAGGCGGCGGCGGTGATCCAGTTGGAGATCGCCAATGGTCGCTCCGCTCCGGCCAGCAGAATCGGGCGGGTAAGCGATTGATGAATCGCGCTTACCCGCCGATCACTTTCAGCCATCGTCCTATCCTCCTCCGCCTAGAAGAGCGCTCCGCCCATCGGGAACAGTGTGGTCATCACCTGGGTGGCCCCAAGCGCACAGGCTCCACCGAACGCGAGCGAGGACATTTTTCGCACGCCGGTTCCATGCTCGCTGACCGACCACATGATGCCGGTACCGATGACGGCTGCGGTGGTGACCGCGTGGGCGACCGGTCCCTGAAGGTCGGTCTGCAGCGTTGTGAGCGGGGTGTCCCACGGAAGCGCGCCGCCCGCGGCGATTGCCGCGAAGGCCCTGACTGGCCAGACAAAAGTGATCATTCCGTAGGCGTAAACAATCGATGATACCCATTTTCTCCACGTAGCCTTTTTCCCTTCCAACCGCTTCATTTCGCGTACCTCCTCTTAGTTCGCAGATGACTTCAAAACGCTATTGCCCTGTGTCTTTGCTCGACTGCGTGTTTGGGGAAGTGAGTATGAATCCGTCGGTCGCGCTGTAACCGTCGACACGAACCAGGCCCTTCACGCGCCGTCCTGCAGGCGTGCGGACGATGAATGCGAGCAGGTTGATCGTCTCCGCAATGAGTTCCGGTTGCGGCGGAACGCCGGCCTCCTGTACGAGGCTGGAAAGCCTCGTGAGCGCGGCCTTCGCGCTGTTGGCGTGGATCGTTGTTACGCCGCCCGGATGACCGGTGTTCCACGCTTTGAGCAGCGCGAGTGCTTCGGCGCCTCGCACCTCGCCGATGATTATTCGGTCGGGGCGCAGTCGCATGGTCGTCCGTACCAGCCGCGTCATGTCCGCGGCCTCGGCGGTATGGAGTTGGACGAGGTTCTTCGCGCGACACTGGATTTCGAGGGTGTCCTCGATGATCACGTAGCGCTCGTTGGGATCGGACCGCTCCACCATTTCATTAATGAGCGCGCCGGCCAGCGTGGTCTTGCCCGAGCCAGTCCCGCCTGCGATTACGACGCTGCGTCGCGAATCGACGGCTTCGCGCAGGACGCCGGCTTGCGCGTCGCTCAGGATCTGGTCGCGTACGTAATCGTCGAGCGTGTAGAGCACCTGGGCCGGCTTGCGCATGACGCAACACGGCTTTCGGGCAACCGGCGGAAGGAGTCCCTCGAAGCGGATTCCTCCGATCAGAAGTTCGCCTTCAACAATCGGATTGACTGAGTTCACCACGCTGCCAAGTGACGAGGCGACGGTGCCGATCAGGCTTTCGACCTGCGAAGCCGCGAGCACCAGACCGGCTTCGTGCATTCCCTTTGCGTACGATTCAAACCACACGCGGCCGTCCTCGTTGACGATGATCTCGGTGACGTTCGGATCGTCGATCGCGGCGAGAATCCGTGGGCCAAGTTGTCTCCGGAGCAGCTCGTCCAGCCGCCGCTCCTGGGTCTGCTGCGTCGAGATCATTCGCTGTCTCCGTGAGATTCCGCGGTGGAGTTGTCTTCTGCCCGACGCTCGGCGTTCTGGGACTCATCCGAGCTGGCAACAGGCTTCTTTCCGTTGGCACCCGGAGATTCCATCTGCTTGATGGTGTCTTCGACCTCGAGCCGCCATCCATTGTGTCGCCGCTCTCCACTGGCCAGAGCTCGTTCGCGCTGGGCCTCGGGAATTTCCGGGAGGTGGGTCAGCATGCTCAGCGCGAATTGATCGAGCATGGTAAGGAGCATCGTCGCCTGTTTGCTCAGCGGCCGGATGGCTTGGGCGATGTAGGTACGATTCGTGTCGATAATTTTCTTTTCAGTTGCGGCCAACTTGGACTCGGAAAGGCTCACGGCCGCGCGTCCGTTTGACTGGACCAGACGCTCCTGGATATAGCGTGAGAGCGAAAGGCCGGCCGCTTCAGCCTCTTCCTTCAATCGAGCGAAGTCGTCGCCGCTGACGTATGCCGTAAGTTGTCGCCTCAAAGTAGTCTCTCCTTCTTCCGTCCGCGGTTCGTGATGGC
>JBAWCX010000424.1:0-6968 GCA_049590495.1 Binatus sp. (SeqCode) | reverse complement strand
AAGCCGGCCTCGGTCAATTGATAGAACAATGCGAAGTCGGTGTCGCCCTCGACATGGACGCTTTTCGCGTCGGCCGGCACTTCAGCGTGCGCGAATTGCACATTCTGAGTATCCAACGGCCGCGATTTCTGATCGGGCATCTGTGCCGTGAAGGTAATCAGGGAATGCGAAAGCGTGCCGGCCGCATCGGCGTACGCATCGAGCGCGAGCAGAGCGTATGCGGACGAAATCGTGTTTTGCCGATTGTCTTTGATCGCGTCGGCTATCGCGAGGATCTGTTGAGGACCGATTCTCTTTGCGCGATCAGGGAAGTGCTTCGAGGTTAGATAGAGGTAGGTGGCGCTGTAGACCAGGCTGTCGCAGTAGGTATCGAACTGCGAATCCGCCGGCGCCATCGCGGGGGCACGTCCCATGATATCGGAGGCCTCCTTATCCATCTTGAGAAGCTGATAGGTGGAGGCGAGGTAAAGCGCGGTTATATCGGAGGGCCAGGTGTTCGCGTCGTTCTGATCCAGCGCGGCGCGCAGCGCGTTGGCCTGGTCGGTGACGACTACACCGCTGCGCGCAAGCACGTAGAGCGCGTACGCCTCCGCGCGAGAGCTTTCCAGATCGGCACCCGGTGAGGCGATCATCGCGCGCAGCGAGTCGAGGGCGCGCGCGAGCAGCACGGGAGGCACTTCGAATCCGTGCTCGCGCGATTCGAGCAGGAAGTGCGTTGCGTACACGTTGACGAAAGGCACGACGTCGCCACCCGCCGACCACAAGCCGAAAGCTCCCTCGGCGTTCTGGCGCGCTTCGAGCGTGGCGAATGCATGCGCGATACTCTTCGCGGCCTTATCGTTACGCAGCCCCAATTCAGGACGGCTGCCCAACACGACCGCCGGGAAAGCCTGGCTTACAAGCTGTTCGGTGCATCCGTACGGATAAGTCTCGAGGTAGTGAATCAGTCCGTTCGCGAGTCCGAGCGGAAACGAAGATGCCGACACCTCGATGCTACGCATTTGCGGATACATCTGGCGACGCAGCGGAAGGTCCGCCTTGACGCTCCTGAGCAGCGATTTCTTGACGTATCCGGAAGTGATCGTCGTGACGTAAGGCGACGCGGGACGAATACTCATATCGAGGGTGTAGCTCGCGCGCTTGCCGGCGGCAGATACGGCGAAGGTAAGTGTGGCGTCGCCGAGGGTTGGCTTGGCGCGGACGCGGAAGCGGACCGTGGAGTCGGTTCCCGGGGAGATCGGCACCTCGATTGATTTGTCGCCGACTACTTCGAGCGCGTCCGAGGTATCGAGCTTCACTTTTACTTTCGAATTGTTGGACGCCGACGCGAGGTTATTGGCGACGAGCGCCGTCACTTCGAATTGATCGCCGGGCGTCGCGAAGTAGGGAGCTTGCGGCTGGATGACGAAGTAGCCCTGCGACACCACCTTGTTCTCGGCGACCCCAATCGCGCCGTCCGAGACGGCGACCGCCATCACGCGGATGGTGCCGTTGAAGTAGTCGGGAATCGGAACCTCGGCATGGCCGGGCTTTCCGTCGGATTCGATAATGCCGGACCAGAATGCGACCGGTTTCTGGTCCTTGCGCTTGAACGGGTTATGGCTGCGAGCCATCAAGCCTTCTTCGTCGCCGCCGGGGGCAGACGCCTCGTTCAGCAGATGCAGCTCCGGCAGGACCAGGTCCAGGATTTGTGAAGTCGTGACCTCAAGCGCTCGCTTGCGAAAGAAATACGAAAGCGGATCGGGCGTGTGATAGCGCGCGACCTGCAGAATTCCTTCGTCGACTGCGATCAACACGAGCTTGGCCGGTCCGGCCGTCTGATATCCGATCGTCAAGGTATCGCTGGGCCGCACGAGCTTGGGCGCATTGATGGTCACGCCCTGGATGTGACGCGCGCGGCTGACCGTGAACGGCACCGAGCCGTAGGAAAGCGGACTGGTGAAAATCTCCCTGGAATCCAGCGAGCGCAAGAAGGTAACGGTGATATAGCCATTGCCCTCCAGCTCTTCCGGAATTTTGATCTTTTGAACCGACTCGGTGGTGGTGGTCTTGAACCACTGCGCGTTGTAGATGTGGTCGCGCTCGACGGTAATCAATCCACCGCCGACATAGGGCGCCTGAATTTCGATCTCGGCCTCTTCACCGGGAGCATACTCCGGCTTGCTGAGCTTAATTTTGAGCTCGGCCTCACGCTCCAGACTGCGGGCGACGTTGGCATGGCCGACTACCTCGAACGAAATCCGATTCAGCTCAACGCCAGTGCTATCGCGGATCACCAGCGCAAACGATCCTGCTTGCGTGGTGGGCAGAATCGTCGTGAAGCCGGCGGCCGGAATCGCCAGCGCTTTCTTCGCCTTCGAGATTTCCTTTTGCACCGATTGATAAGCCAGGGTGCCGTTTTCCTGCTGGGTAAGAACCGACACGTAGCGGAACTCGATAAGCTCGGTAGTCAGCCCATCGACCGCTACCTTGTCGAGTTTCGGGCCGACGGCTATCAGGTGGACCGAGCGGGCGCTGTTCTCGTTGATGTAGTTCAAGTCGCCGTCGGGCTTGTAGGCAACCAGGTAGTGGGCGGGAGAAACGATCGCTTCTGCGTCGGTTACCACCGAGCGGCCACCCTCCGGCTCGAATCCCTCCGCGATGAACCGCAAGCGGTACAGACCCTTGTCGAAACGCTCGAGCTTGAAGTCGAATTTGGCGCTTCCGTCGGCGCCGGTGGCAACCTCGCCCAGGTCTTCGTCATAGCTCTTTTGCGTGTTGTACGGATCGACAAACAGGTAATCGGGGAATTTCGAGAACTCGGCGCCCGACGGGGTCAGCTTGAACGAACCTTTGACCTGGCGCCCCGCGGCGGCGGTCCCAAACAGGGTGCGCAACTTCACGGTGGCGCTGAGGGCATCGGGAGCAATCCATCCGGCAGCGGGCGGCGTGGAGAGTTCCGCCTTGATCGTCATCCGATCCGGCTGAAACTCCTCGACCCGCACCGTGGTCGAGCCCAGCAGCGCCTGCCGATTCTCATCGCGCATGATGTAGAGCGAGAAATCGTAGGAACCGGTGGGAGAATCCGGCTCGGTTGCGGTCGAGAAGTCCTCCAATCCGGTCGACGAGAATTTGATCGTATGGCTCCGGATCTCGACGCCGCGAGGATCGGTCTCTACCATCTCGAGCGGGAGTCCTTCCGGTAGCGGCTTCCAATCCATCTGTTTGACGACAATTCCGATATGGATGTCATCGCCCGGCCGGTAAATTCCTCGATCGGAAAACAAGTAGGCCTGAAGGGAGCCCGTCTCGCCCTGGGTGTAGAGGCCGCCGGTGTCGAAGCGCGACAGGTTCAGCTGGCGATCGCCGCGTTGGTACGGGAGGAAGGAGAAGTCGCCATCGCTCTGAGCGACGTACACGGTCGGAGTCTTCTCGCGCGTGAAATCCTTGAAGGTCGGGAAAGTGGCGCGTCCGCCGGCGTCTGTCTTGCGGGAGAATATTGGCAGCCCGTTCTTCCCCAGCATGTCGATTGCCACGTCTGCGAGCGGCGCGCCGGTGTGGACCGACTGCACAAAGACGTCGTGGCTGCCATCGGCCGAATCCTTTACCACCAGCCCCAGGTCGGTAAGCAGAATCAAGCGCTCATCGGCGGCGGAGTCCTGATTTGTCACCTGGGGTTGTGGAACATAGGCTCGCCTTCGCCGCCCGTACGCTCCGCCCATTGGCCAACTGCGAACTGTCGGCGCTGCAGACCCGAGCGGAACCTTGTTGACAGGATCCCAAGCCTGAATCTTGAACCAGAACAGTCCATGGGGCAGTGCGCCGCTCGATAGCAACGGCGCAAAGTCGAACACGGTGTATTGGTTTTTCCCGGATGGTTCGGCGGGGAGCTGACGCACCTGACTGATCACTTCGGAAAGGTCGTCGAAACCGAACGTCGAGTTGCCGTACTGTCTCCAGAAGGTTGGATCTGAAAACGTGCCGTCACTCTGCGACACCAGATGGCTCACCGTGCCGGGTAGGAGCCGGCTGACTTCAATCTTAATAGCCGGAACGTTGCGGGTCAGAATCGAAATTTTCTTTTCACCCGAGAGGCTGAGCACCGAGCCTTCGGAGATGATCTTTACCGCCGGCGGGAAGGCCGGGGCCGCGATGACCTGCGAGTAATCCTTGACGAGCGGGTAGTCGCCGAACGATTTCAGGCCGCGGTGAACAGTCACCAGCAGGAACCGGCCGGTATCCGCGGTGAATTTAAAGCTTTGCGTTGCGAAGAATTCACGCTCGGCTGGAATCCACTCGACCGGCACCGGCGCCGCCAGCTTCATCACTTCGGGGACTACTTCGAGCGGGTCGGACCATTGATAGTCCTTCGCTAACTTTTCGTCGCCGATGGCGGGTTTGTCTTTGGGCAGCAAGAATATCGAGATGCTCTTAGCTAGATCGGACTGCCGCATCGGCGCCGACGCGCCAACTGTGCCGATGCGTTCCATTTCGTCGCGATCGTTGGCCACTTCATTGGCGGTCACGCTCTGGATCCGGAAGTAGCTCTCGATACCCGGTATATTGACCGTGCGTTCGAGTGGCCATTCGGTTCCCGGGCCACCCCTGGAAGATCGCACGCCTTTTGCGATCGAAAGGAGCATCTGGCCTTCGTTGTCGGGAATTCCGAACGAGTCGGAATGGATGAAAGCCTTGCCGCCGACGGCGTCGTAGGCGACTTTGAACCCGAACGACTTTGCCTCGAGGCTATCGAAGTTCTTTACCGGCTCGACCCGCATCCGAAAGCTGATTCGCTTCTCGAAATCCGCCTTATCGACCGGATGGGTGAAGCGAACGGTCGCAACGACCTGCTTGATCTTCGGGTTGGTTGGATCTTCGTAGAACTGCTCATCCTCGATCGAGGCGCCGAAATCCGGAGAGCGAAATGAATACGAATAGTCTCTAAGCAGAATGTGCGAGGGGAAGAGCTTTCGATCAAGTACTAACGTGTAGTCCTGCCCGATCGGCCAATCGTTCCTGGGTGTGAAAACAAGTTCCGAGTCGCCGGCCCACCTCCATACTCCTTCAAGGGCAGGCGTGACCGTGATACCGGAAGTGACATTCTTCCCGATTGCACCGAGTTTGGCCGCCGAGCCGGAGAACTGGATATCGATCGGATCCGGCACTGCGTTGGGTTCGAGCGGCGTCGGACCCGGCCGGCTCACAGAGACTTGCAGGTAATAAGGTTCCGGAAGATGCTCGTACCATTGCCACCCCGCATAGCCGCCTACGATGAAAGCCACCAGGGCGAAGGTCGTCAACCAGAAGCCAGTTGGATTGGCGGCACGCCGAGCGGCTAGCCAGTTGATGGCACGGACGGTCCAAGCTCGCAAGCTAGCGAGGGCGCGCGGAAGCCAGGCTGGCGGTGTCCATCGAAACTGACCGAATACCGCGCGCAGGACTGGGACTATGAAACGCCGGAACGCGTCAGCGACAGAGGCCGCAAGTCCAGCGAGAAGTTGCATCGTAGTGCGAGATAAGACGAAGATCGCCTCCGCTTGGTTACAGGAATGGATGACAAGCGCGAGAGAAGTACAACAGCGGGTTAACGTGCCCGTCCTGGTCGGTTACTATGAAACGCCGCAAGTTCATCTGTACGTCGCCAAGATGCGCGGTGTCTCAGCAGGGGGCCCTGGTCAATGCGCGGATTGACGCTAGTTTCGAAGCAAGGTCGACATCGAGGACGGAACTGTTGTAAAAGGACTCGAACACCTGGCAGGAGTCCTTTGGCATGGCACTGAAAGTCATTGGCGCCGGATTCGGACGAACCGGCACGCTGTCGCTCAAGGTCGCGCTTGAAAAGCTCGGCTTCGGCCCCTGCTATCACATGGCGGAAGTCTTTCCCCGGCCGGAGCACATCGCAATGTGGCATCGGCTGGCATTTGGGCATCCTATGGACTGGGATCTGGTATTCAGCGGCTTCAGCGCGACGGTCGACTGGCCGGCGGCGCGATGGTGGCGCGAAATTGCGGCTTATTATCCCGACGCGAAAGTGTTGCTCTCCGTGCGAGACCCGGAAGCCTGGTACAAGAGCATGAGCGAGACGATTTACCAGCCGATGAAATCGCCAGCGCCCGATGGCGCGCCGGAACTCGTCAGGCTCCAGACCGAGATGAGCCGAAAGGCGATCCTAGCCGAAACGTTCGACAACCGCTTCGAGGACAAGGCTCACGCGATCGAGGTCTTCCAGCGGCACAATCGGGAAGTCCGCGACACGATCGATTCCGCTCGCCTGCTCGTTTTCGACGTGCGAGAAGGATGGGCGCCGCTGTGCCGCTTTCTCGAGGTACCTGTTCCCGAAGAACCCTTCCCGCGGCTCAA
Organism: Binatus sp. (SeqCode); assembly: GCA_049590495.1. GTDB lineage: Bacteria > Desulfobacterota > Binatia > Binatales > Binataceae > Binatus. The sequence continues at coordinate 629 of JBAWCX010000424.1, read as the reverse complement.
CGATACGGCCACGACTCAGGCGATGATCCGGATGATGGGTGAATCACTTCGCAAAGATTGATTACGTACGGCGAAGTTCCGCCGCCCGCCCAGCTGATTCAATTTTTTTCAGGTACGGCTCCACGTCAGGAGCGAACGCGGCGTGCTTGCTTAGCTCGGAGAAGTGAGCAAAAGCGCGCGGATATTCCGCATCGATGTGGTCATGCAGAATCGGTTCAAGGCTTTTCTTTAGTAGCTCGACGGATCGCGCCTTTTCGTTGAAGAACAGACTCACTTCGGCGACGAAGCAGATGTCCGCGATCGACATGCTTTCACCCACCAGGAACTCGCGGTCGGGCGACAACGCCTGGTTGATTCCAGCCAGATAGACGTTGAACCCATCGCGCATCCTCGAGTGAATTTCAGGCGAAACAGTACCACTGACTAGAGACAGCAGATAGGTCTGCGAATCGCGCGCAAAGACAAGGCTGGCGTCAAGAAAGCCGTCGATGCGCGACGCTTCATAGGCATCGCGGCCATACAATGGGAATCGGCTTTGCCCCAGCCGTGCAACGGCTCGCATGATACTGTTGGATTCGAAAATCCCAGTCTTGCCATCCGGACTGAACGCGGCAGGAACGGTGCCGAAC
>JBAWCX010000423.1:0-4889 GCA_049590495.1 Binatus sp. (SeqCode) | reverse complement strand
AAACGCATTCGGCGGACGCAACAAGGGATAATGCGCAGCGATCGCGCCGCAATTCCGCGTATTTCCTCGTTCGGCACGCAACCGACCAAGGTTCCTTCACATTATTCTTTCCTGCTGATTACTCAGCAGGGTTCGTGACGACAGGAGGTTGATTGTTCACGCGGCGGCACAAGCCTAGAGGGCCGCAGATTACATTCTCAACCGGACTCCCAGTTGCGACCAGGTTAGCGCGTGAATCCTCGCGACCTGGACGACGACGCCGACGGTTCGTTCGGATCGTTGTTTGAAGATGGCCCATGCATGGAAGTTGCCCAGGCGCTCGGGTCCGCGCAATAGTCAGGGGCGTATGAAGGCACTGATAATCGTCGTCGCTTTCGTCATATGTGCCGCAACCTTTGCTCGCGCGGATCAACTTAAGCAGACGCCTGAGGATTCGTCGTGCGAGGTGATGCCGATGGATGTGATAGAAAATTTTCTCTTCTTTTCCCGGCCCAACGCGGTCAACCCTCAAACGGACCTGTTCCCTGACAAGGATGTCTACATGGTCGTTTACCTCGACTTGCTTCGCGGCTTAGGAGTTTACTGCGAGCTAAAGGATTGCTCGGACTCCGAACCACCTCCGAGGAGCGTGCGATTCGGTGTGCTTAACGATGCGGATTTTGAAAAATGGAAGTGCGGCGACACGATACCGACTGAAGCACTAGCAAAAGAACATTCATGCGGGAACGCCAAGTTTCATGACTGCTCCAGTTGCGGCACGTTGGTTGTGTCGAACTATACCGGCGTGTCGATCGATGTTGAATTGGATTCCGATGGCCCTGGATTCCAGCAATTAGCAAACGGATTGGAGGGCCACCGCTACTATTGCAATGGTAAACCTCGCTCGTGCCGCGATCCGAGTTGGCGCTTTGATTGGGGAGCCGGAACCCCCTGTGAATCTCTAGGTCCAGGGGGCGACCGCTGTTACGAACAAATCGCTTTCTGTCCTGAGCAGTCTGGCGTAACCCGCGGTCATCTTAAAGTAACTATTCACAGCCCGGGCCGTGTTGACGGTCGGTCAAAGTCGCTCTGGGGAAACACGCGGACGCAGGTATTCGATTTGGTCGGAACTGCTTCATATCCTCCAGCGCTTGAAGCGGCCGAAAGGGTTCGTAGGCGACACGCGGATGAACTGATGAAGATTCCGAACGTCGACAGGGTAGACCTGCAACAAGCGGGTCGCGATATTTTGATCGACGTGCAAACCAAGGGCGACACTGACAAGGTTCGGAAGGCGGTGCCGCCTAGCCTCGAGGGCTATAAGGTTGAGGTGACTCAGTTCATATACGACGCCCAGGTAGACTAGGAAACCCCTCCCGCGCATCTCTTCGTGGCGCCCGTCAAACGCCCTATCTGCGTGAGCGGCGTCAAAAAGTGGGCATCGTGCCGCCGTCAAGAATGTAATCTGCGCCGATAACGAATCCTGCTCGATCTGAAGCGAGGAAACATGCTAACTCAGCCACCTCCTCAGGCGTGCCTGGCCGCCCGACGGGAATACCTCCCAGCATGTCCATGATCTGCTGGCGGGCGGCCTCCTCGCTGATACCGGTGCCCTTTGAGATGTCCACGATCATTCCATGGGCCCCTGAAGTTTCGATGAAACCAGGTGAGATCATCGTGACGCGCACGCCGTTTTTCGCCACTCCCCTTGCGAGACCTTTACTGTAGGTGCTTAGAGCTCCCTTGGCCGCTGCGTAGGCCAATGTCGAATTGGAAAACGGCATACGGTGGGCGATCGAGGAGATATGGATAACGACCCCTGACCTGCGTTCGATCATGCCGGGAATGAAGATGCGGTCGAGTCGAACGGCCGCCAGCAGGTTGAGTTCAAGTGTCTCCTGCCAATCTTCGTCCGAGAGCACTTCGAACCCGCCGGGCTTGGTTTCAGTTCCGCCCACATTATTGACAAGAACGTCGAGCCCGCCCCACTCCTGGCGAATGCGATCGGCCACGGAGGATACGCCGGAAGCGGTGGCAAGATCCGCCTGCACAAAGAGATTGGCAGTCTGGTCACGGAGCGATGGAGACCGCGCGGTCGTGGCGACAAGGGCGCCGCTTAGTTGAAAGCGGCGTACGATAGCTTCTCCCACGCCCTTCGTGCCGCCCGTCACCAGAACACGTTTACCTTTGAACTCATCGCCAGATACAGAAAAGGGATAGCTGTTTGTCATGGTCGATTCTCCAATCAAAGACAATCGTAGCTGCGATCTCGAAAAGCACCCGCTGGGACTTTTCAGGTCGGGCTCTGGATCAACTGCCTAAGTACTTGTCTCAGGTCCGGGGGTTTGTAGAACGGATGTCGCCGGTAAAGCTCCGCGCATTCATCGTCCAGGTTCTTGATGGTCTCAAACACCTTCGGCGCGGCCTCCCGGACCTCGCTAGTTCGGCCTCGAGAAAACAGAAGGTTGTCCGGATCGACGTAACCCTCCTGGATGAAGCTGCGGGTCTTCTTGGCACATCGGCATGGGTTCGCTTTGTTTACCAGTCCGCACTTGTCGTTCATGAAGTTGCGCAAGTCGCGACGAGCACGGGTCAGCCGCTGACGAAAATTCTCCGCGGTGATTTCCAACAGATCGGCGCCGACAGCATCGCTTACGCCGAAGATCGCGCCGAGGATGTACGTCAAACGCTGCTCGCGATCGAGGCAAAGCAACATACCTGAGGTGCAGGCAAGCATAACTTCAGTCACGAGCAGGTTCGTGTCAGGCGATGCGGCTTTCGGATCTGGCAGCTCAAGGTCAGGCGTGTTGTCTAGCGCATCGCCGTAGGCTGAAAAGGTTGTTATTTTCAGTTCTTCTCGCCCACGCTTCACGTTGAGCAGGTGATTGAACGCGACCCGGTAGAGCCAGGTGCGGAAGCTGCTTCGCCCCTCGAACGAAGAGAGCCGGGTCAGCACTTTGACGAGGATCTCCTGGGTTGCGTCCTCGGCATCCTGGGGATGGTAGAGCATGCGGACTGCAATGTTGTAGATCCACCCTTGATGGCGCTCAATTAGATGTTCGAGTGCCTCGCGGTCGCCCGAGCGGGTGCGCATCACGAGAGCTTGATCCTCGTGATCGGTGGGTGCGTTGTCGGCTAAAGGGTTATTCATGCTCATCACACACCTCCTGCGGTCCGCATGCTCTCGTCGCTCCTTCAGGGCGTATGAGGCATGTGCGAGAAGTGGCAGCTTACAATCTTCCATTGCGTGCCCTGTTTGACAAAGACCAGGGTTGTTCGGCCATCGGCGGCTATCGGCTTGCCGTCCCTGGTGGCACCCCTGAACATGTCGTAAGCGTTCACGATCCCCACAGTATCGTTGTAAACGCGGCAGGATGGCTGCCGAAAGCCGAAGCTTGTTGAGGCGATACCCTCGAAAGCCTCGTTGAGGAACTTGGCGAAAAGAGGCTTGCCGTCGAACCGATAGGGAACGGTATCGAACACCTCGACGTCGTCTGAGAGCATGTCGAGCACGGTTTTGATATCCCGCCGGTCGAAGGCGTCGGCGAATTTTTGCGCGAGGGCCTGAATTTCATTGACGCTCATGGTGGTTTTCTCCTCTCTATTTAATTAGACCCGCGCAGCGACCGAGTGTGACAAATGCGCCAAGGCTTCCGTCACCGAAAGGGTGGGAGGAGAGCATCGCTCGGTTAATCGTAGCCGTGTCGGAAGTGGAGGACCAATTGGCGGAGTCGAAGAACCTTCCGGCTGAATTTAGAGGCCTGATCGAGGAGGCTCGCGGCGGTCGCTAGTCATTTCGATGGTGCCGACGGACCAGAGTGAGCGTGAGGTCCCAGGTGTTGCGGATGTTGACGATCACCAATAGCAAAAGTGCCGCCGCCAGCGCATTCAGCCCAAAATCCTTTTCCAGATAGATCGACACTGCTGCCGCGAGGAGGACGAGGTAAGCGACACCGGGTAACAAGCCATAGGCTAAGTAGTCCTGTATATAGTTCGTCATATCGGTACGCACGACCTGGATTGTGGTGTAGGTCGAGACGATTGTACCGATCAAAGCGGTGGCACCAATTAGCGCGGCGAGGAATTTAGCCTGAGGCGATGGAAATAACGCGACTGCAGACAAGAAGAACACGCTAGTGAAATGTATGACTACCGGGCTATAGAACGTGCGGATGGCCGATTGATGCTCTTCGGTCAAGTAACCCGCACCGAGCGAAACGGCAACAAACAGCAGGCCGAGCAAGGTCGCCCCTGCCGTTCCTACCAGAGTGTAAAAGTCGTGCCATCGCTTCAGCGCTTCGACCGCCCACATTAACCCGGAATTTCCTTTTTGACGCCTCGAATTGAGCCATTCGTAGCCCCGCCGGCGCTGTAGTGCAAGCAGTGTCTCTTAGCCCCGGGATCGGTTCTTCGGTCATGCCCTTAAAATTGTTCTCGCACTCGTTGCGGATGTCGCGCAGCGACCGAAACAGAACCTCATGCACCGGCCGGATGTGGCTTGCGAGGTAGATCACGAAGGCGCGACAGATACCGGCCGTGATTCCTTCATGCGCAAACAGCGCGGACCTCTTTTTCGGCCTCCTTGACTTGGGCATTCTGAACGTTCTATAAGTTCTGAACGTTATGGATACTATCACTGCCGGATTCGTCGACGGAATCGGCGCGGCCGCCGCTACCTCGGGCGTCCTCAGCCAGCTCCAGGGGCGTATCTTCGCCCTGCTTTACCTTACCCCTGAACAGTTATCGCTCGACCAGATCGCCGACGAACTTCAACAGAGCAAGATGTAAGCGCCGGAGAGAAAATCCCTCAGTGAAGCGGCCGGATAGGCCGGTCGCGCCGGAGTAAAACTCCAGCACGAGATAGCCTTCAGCCTGGAGGGTTGAAGGCGGAGGGATGAAAGGCGTGGAAC
>JBAWCX010000422.1:0-3978 GCA_049590495.1 Binatus sp. (SeqCode) | reverse complement strand
GCCGTACGGACCTCAAGATGCCGCCAGACTATCCACCGAATCTCTACGAGAAAGCCACGCCGCCCAGCGAGGAGTACAGCTACCTTCTCGTCGACGTCGCACCCGGCCAGAACACGAAGTTCACGCTAAATCGTTTCCGCCCCTGGTCGTCCAAGCCATTCGAAAGCGTGGAGCTGTTCGGAGGTGCTAAGTGAGAGCGGACCCCGCCCTATCGGGCGACTCTATTTCTCAAGGTCCTTTGATCTCTCTCGGGGCTGAACTCTTCAGCCTGATGCTGGCCGATTTTCTGTGCTACAGAGGAGGGCTGGTGATTATCGAAACGCCTCGTTTGCGGCTTCGCGGTTGGCGGCGAGCCGACCAGGAAACGTTCGCCGAGATGAACGCCGACCCGGAAGTGATGCTTGATTTAGGCGGACCGATCAGTCGAGCGGCGAGCGACGCAAAGCTCGACCGATATGCAGCCGCCTTCCGCCTGCATGGATTCTGCCGTTGGGCTGTCGATAGCCGAAGCGGAGACTTCTTGGGCTACGCCGGGGTAATGCCCTCGCGTCCAGACCATCCGCTCGGCCCCCATTTCGAGATCGGTTGGAGGCTGATGCGGAACGCCTGGGGCCACGGTTACGCCAGCGAAGCTGCCCGAGCGGCACTAGACGACGCTTTCGGGCGCGTAGGGTTGAGGGAGGTCGTCGCCTACACAGCAGCCGACAATCTGAGATCGCAGGCAGTGATGGACCGACTGCGACTGCAACGCGTTCCGTCTCGCGACTTCAAAGTGGACTACGGCGGCGTCGGAGCTTGGAGCGGGTTGGTGTGGGTTGCCCACCCCGCGTGAATCTGATGCACGCGGGGCGCGTGGCGGGCTATGATGCGCCAATGAATCAGACCACTGCGCCCTGTAGAAACCAGCTCAGGAGCATCGCGCGGCGAGCGATGCTTGAACGAGGCCTGCTGCCGGACTTCTCCGCCGCAGTCGTGGCCGAGACCGGCTCCATCGCGAGTGCGGCTGCCGCGACGGATCCGTCGCTGAGAGACCTTCGGCACCTGCTGTGGGCGTCGATCGACAACGATGATTCGCTCGATCTCGACCAGCTCTCGGTCGCGGAACAGCTCGCGGGCGGCACAGTGAAGATTTTCGTCGCTGTGGCGGACGTCGACGCGATCGTAAAAAAAGGCTCGGCTATCGATGACCACGCGCGGACCAACACCACCTCGGTTTATACCGCCGCCCAAATCTTTCCGATGCTTCCGGAGAAGCTCTCGACCGACCTCACGTCGCTCGCCGACGGGATGGAACGGCTGGCCATCGTGATCGAGATGGAGGTAGGCACCGACGGCGCGGTGGGTAAATCCGACATCTATCGGGCCGTGGTGGTGAATCGCGCCAAGCTCGCCTACAACGGGGTCGCCGCGTGGCTGGATGGAACCGCGCCGGTGCCGGCGCCGATATCCGCCGTATCAGGCCTTGACCAGAATCTCCGCCTTCAGGATCGGGTGGCGCAGGCGATGAAAACGCGGCGGCATCAGCAAGGCGCGTTGACGCTGGAGACTATCGAGCCCCGCCCCGTGTTCGATGGCGATTCGCTGCACGATCTGCAGGCAGACCGGAAGAATCGCGCTACCGAGCTGATCGAAGACTTCATGATAGGAGCGAACGGGGTGACGGCTAGATACCTCGAACAGAAAGGTTTTCCGGCGCTGCGACGGATTCTGCGCTCGCCCGAGCGGTGGGCGCGAATTGTCGAGTTGGCAAGGAACTTGGGCGAGAACCTGCCGCCGCGTCCCGACTGCCAGGCACTCCAGGAGTTCCTCGAGAAGCGCCGGAAGGCTGAACCCGAGCGCTTTCCCGACCTGTCGCTGTCAGTGGTCAAGTTGTTGGGCCGCGGCGAGTACGTGCTCGACCTTCCCGGCCAGCCGGTGGCGGGACACTTTGGGCTCGCCGTGAAGGACTACACGCATTCGACGGCGCCGAACCGCCGTTTCCCGGATTTGCTCACGCAGCGCCTGCTGAAGGCGGCGCTGTCAGAAGCGCCGACGCCGTACCGCAACGACGAGCTTGGCGAATTGGCGCGGCACTGCACCGAGCAGGAGGACAACGCGACCAAGGTGGAACGGCAGGTGCGAAAGTCGGCGGCCGCACTGCTGCTCGAATCGCGCGTGGGCCAGCGGTTTGACGGGATCGTGACGGGAGCTTCGTCGAAGGGGACGTGGGTACGAATCGACCATCCCGCGGCGGAGGGGAAAGTCGTGCGAGGGTACCAGGGCCTTGATGTTGGAGATCATGTCGTCGTCGAACTGGTCAACACCGACGTCGAGCGCGGCTTCGTCGACTTTGCGCGGGCGAAAAAATCATGAAATCGCGCAAGCTCGATCCGCCGCCGACCAATCCACCGCTCGCATACAAAAACGAGAAGTTTCTCGACAGCGATGAAGCCCGTCCGATCCGGATTCTTGCCGAATATCTCGAGCCGCTTCGCGTGCTTTGCCGCGAGCAGGTACACGAGACAATCGTGTTTTTCGGCTCTGCCAGGATTACTCCCGACGGTCCGCTCGGGCGCTACTACCAGGAGGCCCGCGAGCTTGCGCGACAGATCACGATCTGGTCCAAGGCTCTTCGGTCGCACTGTCACCGTTACGTGATCTGCTCGGGCGGCGGCCCCGGAATCATGGAGGCGGCCAATCGCGGCGCCTCCGAAGCCGGCGGAAGGACCATCGGGCTCAACATCGGCTTGCCGCATGAGCAGCGGCCCAACCCCTACATCACGCGCGGGCTATCCTTCGAGTTTCACTACTTTTTCATGCGCAAGCTGTGGTTCGCGCATCTTGCGCGCGCGCTGGTGGTTTTTCCCGGAGGTTTCGGCACGCTCGACGAAATGATGGAGATACTGACGTTGAAGCAAACGCAGAAACTGGATCGCCCGATCATTGTGCTGCTCTACGGTTCGCAATACTGGAAGGAGATCGTCAACTTCGACGCGCTGGTGCGGCACGGCACGATCAGCCCTGAAGATCTCAAACTGTTCAGGTTTGCCGACGATCCAGCCACGGCGCTGGGCATGCTGCAGAAGGGGCTCAACGCGCAGCCGGAGGAAACACCGCCGGCCTTTGCGCACTCGTGCACGCATCCACCCGAACGCTGAACGGCAATTGTTTGGTCAGGGTTCGCACGCAACTGCCGCTCTCATGGTGGCTTTCGGATTCGGGAACGGAGGGGGTGGGATTCGAACCCACGAGGGACTTTCATCCCTGCCGGTTTTCAAGACCGGTGCCTTCAACCACTCGGCCACCCCTCCAGAACCTACAACTCCTTAGAGGTATCAACGTCTCCGCTATCCTGAGCTTTGAACAACGGCGAGTAAATCTCGATCGGGCGAGGGTTTGGTGGCCATTTGATTCGTTTCGGCTGTTAGAGACGCAACCCTCGCCGCTTGGACACACATCGGTGAGATGGGTCAGAGCAGCGTTCCTCTCCTCAGCGCCCGTTCCTTCATGATTGCGAAGAACACTGGCACCAGTATGAGGACGTGAATCGTCGACGTGATCATGCCGCCGACGATTGGCGCGGCGATTGGCTTCATTACGTCGGAGCCTATGCCGCTTTCCCATAGAATCGGAGCGAGACTGAGCATCACGACGGCGACGGTCATCAGCTTTGGGCGGAGGCGCTGGACTGCGCCTTCGATTACCGCCGCTTCGACGCCTTCATGTGTGAGTTGGCCGGCGGCGATGTGACGATTCAGCGCTTCGTGAAGATAGATCACCATGACAACGCCGGTCTCGACTGCGATTCCAAATAACGCGATGTACCCGACCCAGACGGCGACGCTGAAGTTGAAGCCCATCATGTACTGGAGGAGCAGGCCGCCCGTCATCGCGTACACGGTCGGAAGAATGAGTACGATCGCTTCAGTCACCGACTGGAAAAGCATATAGAGCAGGACAAAGATCAGACCGAAAACGATTGGCAGGATGACCGTCAGA
>JBAWCX010000421.1:0-16957 GCA_049590495.1 Binatus sp. (SeqCode) | reverse complement strand
CTGCTCTCTGGTAGACACGGGTTTTTCAGTTGCTACGAAGCATTTATCCACATTATCGACTCAATGTTCAATCAGCATGCGAAGTGGCTGAAGGTGTGCAACCAGATAGCCTGGCGTCGCCCAGTCGCATCGCTCAACTACCTGCTGAGCTCGCATGTCTGGCGCCAGGATCACAACGGGTTTTCGCATCAAGACCCGGGTTTCATCGATCATGTCGTAAACAAGAAGGCGGAGGTGGTGCGAGTCTATCTGCCACCCGACGCAAATTGCCTTCTCTCGGTCACGGATCACTGTTTGAGAAGCCGCAACTACGTGAACGTAGTTGTCGCAGGCAAGCAACCTGCACCGCAATGGCTTTCGATGGATCAGGCAATAAGACATTGCACAGCCGGCATCGGCATTTGGGAGTGGGCGTCCAGCGACAAAGGGTCTGAGCCCGATGTTGTCATGGCATGCTGCGGAGACACTCCAACTCTTGAGACTCTAGCTGCGGTGGATCTGCTTCGTACCTACGTACCCCAGCTTAAGGTCCGCGTCATCAACGTAGTCGATCTCATGACTCTGCAATCTCCGAGAGAGCACCCGCACGGTTTGCCAGACTTTGAGTTCGACGCGCTGTTCACCATAGATAAGCCAATCATCTTCGCCTTTCATGGATACCCCTGGCTGATTCACCGACTGACGTACCGTCGAAAATCTCATCCAAATCTACATGTACGTGGCTACATCGAAGAAGGCACCACCACTACTCCTTTCGACATGGTAGTGCTCAACCGGATGGATCGTTTTTCGTTAGTAAACGATGTGATCGATAGAGTTCCAATGCTCGCGGAACGAGCCGCATACGCCAAACAGGCAATCCGCGACAAGCTGTACGATCACAAAGCTTACATAGCCCGTCACGGCGACGACATGCCAGACATTCGCGATTGGCGATGGGGTGGAAAGATCGCGTCCGGCGGGGCCGATACAGCCGCAGACAATGTCTGAGAGAAGCTGATTATGACACTAGATAAAGCAACCGCTGGAAAGCCTGTCTTTCATGAGGCCGACCGCGATGTGCTCGCGGGGAACCAACGCGGCCATCTGCGGGTTGGCGAAACTGACAGCTACGATCGTCATGTTGTATTAGACCACGCAGTATCTCTGGAACAGGCAAGTCACCGTGAGCGCTTTGAAGCGGTCGCCAGGTCGCTTCGCGACTTGCTGACGCAGCGCTGGCTTCTTACCGAACAAACATACGAACGTGCTAACGCGAAGCGGGTTTATTACCTATCGATGGAGTTTCTCATCGGCCGCACGCTAATTCACAACATCATCAATATGGGAGTCGAGCAACTAGTTCGCGATGACCTTCGTTCCGATCCGCGACAGGATTGGACGGAAGTTATCGACTCGGAACCCGACGCTGGCCTGGGTAACGGCGGGTTGGGACGGTTGGCGGCTTGTTTCATGGATTCGCTCGCGACGCTGGCCATTCCGGCGATGGGGTACGGTCTGCGGTACGACTATGGGATTTTTCGGCAAGAAATAGAAAATGGGAGTCAGGTCGAATATCCAGATCGCTGGCTTAAGTATCCAGATCCTTGGGAGGTGGCGCGACCGAATGAAGTGATCAAGGTTCCTCTCGCCTGCGCCTTCCATCTCCAGAATGGAACACTTCGAGCCGTGCCGGACATCCATTCGCACATATTAGGTATTCCTTATGATCGTCCAGTAGTTGGATATGGCGGCGGAAACATCAACACGCTTCGGCTTTGGGCGGCGACTTCGCCGGATTTCTTCGATTTCGGTGAGTTCAGTTCCGGCGATTTCGTTGGTGCCATTGTAGATCGCACGGCGGCCGAGACCGTCACACGCGTATTGTACCCCGACGATTCGACCCTCGCCGGTCAGGCGCTGCGCTTCGTCCAAGAGTACTTCCTGGTTTGTTGTTCGCTGGCCGACATCGTTGGCCGTTTTCGTCGCGCCAAAAATGACTGGGCTACCTTGCCCGAAAAGGTCGCTATTCAGATGAATGACACGCATCCAGCTATGGCTGTAGCCGAGCTGATGCGCATCTTGCTCGACGAGGCAGAGCTTAGCTGGGACGAGGCCTGGGACATCGCGGTTCGGACGTTGGCGTATACGAACCACACGTTGCTTCCCGAGGCTCTTGAGAAATGGCCAGTCCGATTTTTCGAGCTAGTTTGTCCTCGCTCGCTTGAAATCATCTACGAGATCAATCGCCGATTTCTCGAGCATGTCCGCCTTCAATATCCTGGGGATGCGGCAAAAGAGCAACGCACGAGCATAGTAGAAGAGTTGCCGTCGAGGCAGGTACGGATGGCAAATCTAGCCGTCGTCGGAACGCACAGTACTAATGGGGTGTCGGCAATTCATTCTGACCTGGTCAGAAAACAGCTTATGCCCGACTTCGCCGAGATGTTCCCAAATCGCTTCAACAACAAGACTAACGGCGTCACGCCGCGTCGGTGGCTACTTCTTGCAAAATCCCGCGCTGGCAGGCCTAATCACAGAAGCAATCGGCAATGGTTGGGTTTCGGACCTCACTCAGCTACAAAAGATTGTTCCCCTCGCGGACGATTCCACCTTCCGCGCCCGATTCCGCCAGGCGAAGCAGACGGCCAAGAAGCGCTTCGCAGAGTGGCTGAAGTCTGCAACCGGGCAGATTATCGATCCCGACACGATCTTCGATTCTCAAGTCAAACGCATCCACGAGTATAAACGGCAACTGCTGAATGTTTTGCACATCGTCATGCTTTACGATCGTCTGCGCAATGATCCGAATCTCAAGATACCACCTCGCACCTTCTTGTTCGCGGGTAAAGCTGCGCCTTCATACACGCTGGCCAAGTTAATAATCCGCCTCATCAACGAAGTGGGGGCGAAGATAGACGCGGACCCAGCCATGCGCCAGCGACTCAAGGTTGTGTTCGTCCCAAACTACGGTGTGACTTTGGCCGAGCGACTGATTCCCGCAAGCGACGTATCGGAACAGATCTCGACGGCCGGATACGAGGCGAGCGGGACCGGAAATATGAAGTTCATGATGAATGGCGCGCTGACTATCGGAACGCGGGATGGAGCGACGATCGAGATGGCGCAAGAAGCGGGAGAGGAAAACTTCTTTCTGTTCGGTCTGACCGCTGACCAGGTAGCAAGCAGCCGCGGGTGGTACGATCCCAGCTGGCACTATCAGAACGAGCCCGGAACGCGAACGGCGTTGGATCTGATCTTCACGAATCATTTCAGCCATCACGAGTCTGGAGTTTTCGAGCCGATCCGCGAAGCGCTACTGACGCGTGGTGACTATTTCATGCACTTGGCTGATCTGAGCGCGTATGCACAGGCACAAGCTACGGTGGGGTCGGTTTACCAGGACACAGAGGCGTGGACGCGCAAGGCGATAATCAACGTTGGATGCTCCGGTAAGTTCTCGAGCGATCGCACAATTACCGAGTACGCAACAAACGTCTGGAAGACCAATGCGGTACCGGTGAAGTGACAGATAAGAGTTACAAGGAACGTTGATGTAGTGAACGACACAACTACCGCCCGCACGAAACGAACGCAATTAGTCAAAGACTCGGCCCGAGCGATTGGCGTGATCAACGCCGGATCCTCGTCGCTGAAATTTGCATTTTATGAGGAAGATCGCCGGATCCTATCGGGTCAGGTTGGCGGACTTGGCTCCCAACCGGCAGCGGAGGCGTCCGGGTCAGATGGAGAAGCACTAAACCCGCTTGATCTCGGCTGGAAACCGCCGACAACTCCGAGCGAAGTCCTGCCCCTTTTATTGCCTTGGGCGAAAAAGATGCTCGGTGGCCGCCGGCTAGCCGCGCTGGGACATCGCGTCGTTCAGGGCGGCATGCGACACACAAGGCACGAACGTGTGACGCCGGAATTGCTTGCCGAACTGGAGAAATTGATCCCGCTCGCGCCCTTACATCAGCCGCACAACCTGGCCGCAATCCGAACTGCCATGGAGCTCAATCCCGCATTGCCGCAGGTCGCTTGTTTCGACACGGCCTTCCACCGCAGCGCGCCCGAAGTTGCTCAGGGATTCGCGTTACCGCGCGAGCTGCATGACGAAGGCGTGCGTCGCTATGGATTCCATGGCCTCTCCTATGAATACATTGCTTCCGTACTTCCTGAACGAGCGCCCGAAGTAGCTGACGGCCGTGTAGTGGTTGCGCATCTCGGCAATGGCGCATCATTGTGCGCGCTCAAAGCCCGCACCTCTATTGCTTCCACGATGGGATTTTCGGTTTTGGATGGCTTACCGATGAGTACTCGCTGCGGTGATCTCGATCCCGGCGCGGTTTTGCATCTCTTGAAGCACAAAGGAATGTCCGTCGAAGCGCTGGAAGATCTTCTCTATCGACAGTCAGGAATGCTGGGGCTTTCCGGTGTCTCGTCCGACTTTCGCGACCTGGTCGCGAGCCATGACCCACGCGCGCGCTTCGCGGTCGAAGTATTCTGCTATCAGGCAGCGCGTCATATAGGGTCTCTGGCCGCCGCCCTCAATGGCCTTGATGGAGTCGTTTTCACAGCAGGTGTTGGCGAGAACGCCGCCTCGGTACGCGCGTCGATCTCGCAGGGATGTCAGTGGCTTGGGCTGGAACTGGATGAAAAAGCCAACCGTCGACATGGACCGCTGATAAGCAAAGCCGGCAGCCGCGTGGCCGCTTATGTCATCTCGGCCGACGAAAATCTGATGATAGCACGCCATACTCGTGCTCTTTCGGAAGAAGAGTAATGCGAGTTTCGTTGCTGGCGAAAAGCGACTGGGCTGGTTCAGCCCTGTCGCCAACACGGATTTGAAACTGCGGAGATAGACATGGGTCGCTCGACTGTCGGACGAGGCACGAGTTCTCCCCTTGGCGCAACCGTTCAACCGGGGGGCGTAAATTTCAGCGTGTACTCGAAGAACGCGACCTTGGTGGAACTGCTTCTGTTCGACACCGAGGATGCGGTCAAACCATCACGAGTCGTATCCTTGTCCCCCCGCGAGCACCGTACCTATCACTACTGGCATGTCTTCGTACCTGACTTGGTCCCGGGTCAGATTTATGCGTTCAGAGTTTTGGGGCCATTCGATCCCGATCGGGGACTGCGCTTCGACCACGACAAGATTCTGCTGGATCCCTATGGTCGAGCGGTCGCCGTCCCGAAGGCATATGACCGCCTTGCAAACAAGGCCGAAGGTGCGATGAAATCCATCGTAGCCGATCCCGGTTCCTATGACTGGGAGGGTGACCTGCCACTCCAGCGGCCATTCGTCGAAACCGTTATATACGAGCTGCATGTTCGTGGCTTCACTCGTCATCCAAGTTCGGCCGTGAAACCTGAGCGGGCCGGCACCTTCGCCGGATTGATCGAAAAAATCCCCTACTTGTCGGATCTTGGGATCACAGCGGTAGAGCTGATGCCGATTTTCCAATTCGACGCCGCTGATGCACCCACGGGTCGCGTGAACTACTGGGGATATTCGCCCGTATCCTTTTTCGCGCCGCATCGCGCCTACAGTTCGCGGCAGGATCCGCTCGGTCCGATGGACGAATTCCGCGACATGGTCAAAGCTCTTCACCGCGCAGGCATAGAGGTAATTCTGGACGTTGTGTACAACCATACCGCGGAGGGCAATGAGCTTGGTCCGACATTCTGCTTCCGTGGATTGGAGAACGAGGCCTATTACCTCCTTCAGCGCGACCGGAGCCGGTACGCCGACTATGCCGGCACCGGCAACTCCCTTAACGCCAACCATCCAATCGTGCGTCGAATGATTGTCGACAGTCTACGGTATTGGGTAACACACATGCACGTTGATGGCTTCCGATTCGACCTCGCTTCAGTTCTGACGCGTGACGAGAACGGAACGCCGCTTCCGAATCCTCCGATCATTTGGGACATTGAAACAGATCCAGCTCTCGCCGGCACAAAGGTTATCGCGGAGGCCTGGGATGCCGGGGGTCTGTATCAGGTTGGGAGCTTTGTCGGAGACAGTTGGCAGGAATGGAACGGCAGGTTCCGCGACGATGTCCGACGGTTTTTCAAAGGCGATCGCGGCACCGTGTCTAATTTGGCGGCCCGGTTGCTGGGAAGCCCCGACATATACGACCACGAAGAACGGGAACCTGAGCAGAGTGTTAATTTCGTCACCTGCCACGATGGCTTCACCCTCAACGATCTTGTGTCCTACAACCAGAAGCACAACGAAGAGAATGGCGAGCACAATCGTGATGGGATGAACGACAATCTGAGCTGGAACTGCGGTGCCGAAGGCCCGGTTGAAGACCCGGCCGTTGAGGCACTCCGGTGTCGGCAGATCAAAAACTTCCTTGCTTTATCGATGATCTCATTCGGCACCCCGATGCTGCTGATGGGCGACGAGATGCGGCGCAGCCAGCGAGGGAATAACAATGCATACTGTCATGACAATGACAT
The DNA here is from genome assembly GCA_049590495.1 of Binatus sp. (SeqCode). Classification (GTDB taxonomy): domain Bacteria; phylum Desulfobacterota; class Binatia; order Binatales; family Binataceae; genus Binatus. The sequence goes on along the minus strand of JBAWCX010000421.1, from coordinate 10,507 downwards.
CAGCTGGCTCGACTGGAGCCTCGCGCGACAGCACGCTGACATCCACCGTTTTGTCAAGATGCTTATTGCGTTCCGCTTCCGCCGCGATGTAACAACGGAAAATGCTCCGCTCACACTCAACCAACTCTTGCGGCAGGCGCAACTTGAATGGCACGGCACTACGCTCAACCATCCCGATTGGAGCGACGATTCGCATTCTATCGCCTTCACGGTCAAGAGTCTTCGCGAACGATTTACGATTCATGCAATGCTGAACGCATATTGGGAGCCTCTGACGTTCGAACTGCCAGCGGGGGGTGAGAAACGGAATGTACGGTGGTGCCGCTGGATTGATACTTCTTCGCCCTCGCAGCACGATATTTGTGCTTGGGAAGACGCACCAACCGTGTCGAGTTCTTCCTACGTTGTCGAGCCGCGGTCATTAGTCCTCTTAGTCCACGCGAATTAACGACGTTCGCAACTCGGAATGTACTACAAAACAAAACGGGCCGGCTTATCTCGGGGGAGATTCCGGCCCGTCCCTAACTGACTCGCTCGCTCTAAGCTCGCTCTGGGGAGGGGCTTACTTCGAATCAAGCCAGTCGAGTCCTTTATCGCAAGATCAACGAATAATAGCTATCCGACTTTGGTCTGGCATGGTTCGCGGCCAGGGCCTTCTCACCTCCAACCTGAGTACTGATGTTGTACAGGTCGGGCTAATAGCCGATGAGTCCTCGGACCAAAGTCCGATATACAAATCGTTCGACGGACTTCAGCATGAAAGTGCGAGTCTCCCGAAAGAAGTCGAGCACTCGAGATGTGCGCCGGACTCGGTATCTAAAGAATAAGGAGGGTTGGAAGCAACCTTCGCAGGAGAGGAATATCATGAGATACAAGGTCTTTAGTCTAGGGTACCTGGTTTTAGCGGTATCGTTGCTCGGATGCGCCGGGGCGCAGGTTACCCAACAGAGTTCTGCGGCACCCGTCGCAAACTCTCGTCCGTCGCAGGTCTTCGTCTATCCCTTCGCTGTGAATGCGTCGGACGTTTCCCTCAACTCAGGCTTCTTTCAGGCGGCTTACCGGCAGATGTCAGATGACAATCCAACTGACCAGCAAGCCCAGATCGCGCATCAGACCGCCCAAAACATCTGTATCCAGGTCGCGGCCGATCTCACGCAAAAGGGCATCAACTCCACTTGCTTGCAGCGTGGAGTACCGCCCACCGGCAGCAATGTTCTTATACTGGATGGGCAGTTCACCGATATAAGCGAGGGGAACCGGCTTCGTCGGATGGTCATCGGCCTTGGCTCAGGGCAGTCCAAGGTAGATACCGTAGTTCAGGTCATTCAGAAAACCGACCAAGGCTCGACTGAGATACTGGACTTTGAGACCACAGCTGACAGCGGCTACATGCCTGGAGCGGGAATCACGGGTCCTGCGGGAGCCGCTGCGGGTGGTGCCACAGCCGCAGCGACGCTAGGTGTGAACCTTGCCTCAGGAGGAGTGAAGACCTACACATCTTCGACTGGCTATCTGGCGGACAAAACGACGACCCAGATCGTCGACCTGGTCGCCAACTACTACAATCGCCAAGGCTGGTAGTCGCGTGTCACACGATTGAGGTGCCCGAGTCGCAGCATCACGACGAGGAAAGTGATGGTGCTTCATTTTCACGAAGCTAATGAACGAAACCAGTGACATTGGCAGGCAAGGTGCCGTCTCCGTTACCCGTGCAACCGATTCTACTTTGCTTATCAGGCTATCTGGCCCTTGGCATCTGACGCGCGACGTTCCTTCTGCCGCGATTCTTCACACGGAACTCGAATCTCCTGCTGCACTCAAGACGGTTTCCTTCGATACCTCAGGTTTGACCCACTGGGATAGCGGTTTGATCGCTTTTCTGGTCCAGACCAGCGCGGCCTGCCGCGCTCGCCACATCGAACAGGACCGAAGCGGCCTACCTGATGGCCTGCGGCGATTGCTGGAACTGGCGGAGGCGGTACCGGAGAAGAAGGGCACGCGAAGTGAGGCAGTCAGAGCCTCGTTCTTTCAGCGCGTCGGTAACCTGACTATTGGCTACGGACTCTCTGTCGGCGACTTCATGGCGTTTCTTGGTGAGCTCACGGCCGCATTTGGAAATTTGGTTCGAGGTCAGGCACGCTTTCGAAGAGTCGACCTTGTCGAGGTCATTCAGGAGTGCGGTGCGAACGCGGTAGGCATAGTAACTCTAATCTCCTTCCTGGTCGGTGTTATCCTCGCGTTTATGGGCGCCGTTCAGCTTTCGCAGTTCGGTGCATCGATCTTCGTTGCCGACCTAGTTTGCATTGGTATGACTCGAGACATGGGAGCCATTATGACCGCCATAATCATGTCCGGTCGTACCGGTGCCGCCTTCGCCGCTAAGCTTGGCACGATGAAAGTGACTCAGGAAATCGATGCTCTAACGACTATGGGCATTTCGCCCATGGAATTCCTGGTGTTACCGCGCGTAATTGCTCTTGTACTGATGATGCCGCTGCTGTGTTTGTATGCCGATTTCCTCGGAATACTGGGGGGATTGTTCGTAGGAGTGGGAATGCTTGGATTGTCGGCCCGCAACTACCTGCAGGAAACAATCAGCACTCTGACACTGACCAATCTGTTCGGCGGTCTTTTCAAAGCAACGTTCTATGGCTTCCTGATTGCGCTGGCTGGTTGTCTTCGCGGTTTTCGATGCGGCAACAGTTCTTCGGCTGTTGGCGATGCGGCCACCCAGGCAGTAGTGATGTCGATCGTAATGGGCGTGGTCGCCTGCGGCCTGTTCGCCGTAGTGTTTAACGCTATCGGGATTTGATCGCGACTCCTATGGGCAGCTTAACAATTCCGCGGACCGGATCAACGAACGGGGTGCCGCATATAACCGTCAAGAACCTCACAATGGCATACGGCAGCTTCGTCCTGATGCGTGATATCAATTTCACTGTCAGTCACGGCGACATTTTCGTCATTATGGGTGGCAGCGGGTGCGGCAAAAGCACGTTGCTCCGTCACCTTGTAGGGCTAAAGGAACCAGCCTCTGGCGAGATCATGTACGACGACGTGAATTTCACGCTCTCTGATGAACAGACGCGTCAGCTGATGCTGCGCCGATTTGGAATTCTCTATCAGGGCGGAGCGCTTTGGAGTTCGATGACGCTCGCGCAAAACGTAGGTCTGCCGCTCGGCGAGTTTACCGATCTTACGCCCTCTCAAATTCGCGAGATTGCAGCGCTGAAGCTGGCGCTGGTTGGATTGAGCGGCTTCGAAGATTTCTACCCGAGCGAGATTAGCGGCGGTATGCAAAAGCGGGCCGGTCTTGCAAGAGCGATGGCACTCGACCCCGAGATACTATTCTTCGATGAGCCATCGGCGGGACTCGACCCTATAAGTTCAAGCCTTCTGGACGATCTGATACTCGAGTTACGCGATAGTCTGGGGGCAACGGTCGTGGCGGTCACTCACGAACTCGCCAGCATCTTCGCGATTGGCAATAACTGCGTTTTTCTCGATGCTGACTCGCGTGTGCAAATCGCGACCGGCAATCCCAAAGATCTGCTGGCGAATTCCTCCGACCCACGGGTGCGCAAGTTTCTCACCCGCGGCAAGGATAAAGGAGAGGGATTGAGTCATCATGAGTAAGCGAATCAGTCCAACCGCGATCGGAATATTCGTCGTTGGCAGTTTTGCCCTGGTAGTGGTTGCAATCCTTGTTGTCGGTTCGGGCAGCCTTTTCAAAAAGCCCGTTCGATTCGTATGCATGTTCCAGGGCAGCGTGAATGGCCTTCGAATCGGCGCACCAGTCAAGTTCAAAGGCGTTCAAATCGGCACGGTCGAACAGATCAAGCTGTCACTCAACGCATCCGAAGGGCAGCTGAAACCCGACGTGAAGGAAACGCGTCTTCCGGTCATTATCGGCATCGATCGCGAGATGATCACACAGAACGGCGGGACCGGTCACAGTCTGTCGCAGCCCGGCTTAGAGGACTTGCTGGCACGAGGCATGAGGGCGCAGCTCGAAGCCGAGAGTCTTCTAACCGGTCTTCTCTACGTAGATCTCGATCTTCACCCGAACGCACCATTGAATCTGGTGGTGATACCGGGCAGCGGTGATTTACGAGAGATCCCGACAGTCCCGACCAACCTCGAAGAAATTCAGAAACAGGCGACTGAGGCCTTGGCGAAACTCGATCGCATCGACCTCAACCAAATGGTCGCATCGATTACCAATGCCGCCGATTCTATCAATCACCTCACAGGTTCGCAGGATTTGAAGGACACGCTCGCCTCATTGAGGCAGACCGTGCCCAATCTGAACCGCGCAATAACCTCTCTGCGCGTAGCACTCGACAATGCCAATCAGAGAATTATGCCTTTGGCGGCGAGTCTCCAAAAGAGCTCCGAGGAGGCGAACGCCACGATGAAAGACACGCGCGACGCGCTCCTCGAAGTTAAGGCCAATCTCGATTCCGACTCCCCGCTTTCGGTGAACATTAACACCGCGCTCGAAGAACTGGCCGACACTACCCGTTCGGTTGGGGAACTGACGGATTACCTGCAGCGAAATCCTGGCTCGCTGGTGCGCGGGAAGTACGTTCCCGACAAGGATCGATGAGAAGTATGAGATACAGGACCGCAGTGATCGTATCCTGCACGTGCGCGCTACTAACATCGTGCTCGCCACTGGCTCCGCAACCCGATCATTCGAAGTTCTTCATATTGACGCCACTCGCTGACGGACCTGCGCCTACTTCAACGCCTGCCGCCGCGACGCCCAGTTCCTCCCTGACCATCGGCATCGGGCCTATCGACTTCCCGGATTATCTGCGGCGACTGGAGGTCGTAACCCGCGCCTCCCCGAATCAGCTGGATCTCTCGTCCGAGAAGCGATGGGGCGAACCGCTCGACAAAAATTTTGCCCGCGTCTTTTCCGAAAACATCTCACGCCTGCTGAATACTCAGCAAATTGAGAAATATCCATGGCCGGTGAGAACGCACATCGACTATCAAATTGAAGTTAATGTGCAACGTTTCGAAACAACGTCTGACGGACAATCGCAATTGACGGCACGGTGGGTCATCAAGGACGGTGCTGGAAGGGACCTTTATGCGTCCGAAACTTCAGCCAGCGCACAGGTGGCCCCCGGAGAAACGGGCGCTTCAGCAGCCCTCAGCAGCGATCTCGCTACGCTTAGCCGTGAGGTCGCCGACCGCGTCACTGAACTTCATCGAAGTCAAGCTCCAGTGAACACGACCGATTCTTTCCCAGCCAGCGATCACTCGTCGAGAGGTTAGTTCACGCCTCGGGCTCACGATTGCTTTATCGAGCTCTGGGCGTTACTCGAGATATTCAGTGGCGCCGCATCTTCTGCCGGTTTTGCAAACCATTGCTCTCGCGGCACGACTTTAGGTTCGACTGGATCGGCTATATACGCGGGAGTCATGATCTGCACGCCGTACTCATTAAACACATCCAGCACATTCCGATGCAGTTCGGCATACAGTCGATCCATCTCGCCAGGCCGATCGCAGTAGACGTTCAGCTCATACGTAACCGCAAAGTCGTTGAGAGATAGCTGCAGAACAAACGGAGCTGGTTCGCGAAGTAGTCCAGGCGCTCGCTCTGCCGCCATCAACAACATAGCTTCAACCTGACGCCAAGCGGTTTCATAACCGATACCGACAGCCGTGTGCAGTATCAAACCTTGTTTACGCGCTAGAGATGCGTAGTTAATAACGTTGCTGTTCAGAATCAAGGAGTTCGGGACCACCAACTCCTCGTTCTTGATCGAACGCATATGCGTGACCATCAGCCCTATCTCCGTCACGTCGCCTATGAGATCGCCCACTTTGATCCGATCACCGACATGGAAGGCGCGTCTATAGGCCATCGTGTACCCGGCTATGATGTTGGCCAGCAACGAGGAAGAGCCGAGCGAAAAAAGAACTCCAAGGAAGATTGTGATTCCCTTGAAGGCTTCAGACCCAGATCCAGGGATGTAGGGATAACACACCATCGCTGCGAACGCGATGATTAACACGCGCACGATGTTGTATGTTGGTTTAGACCATTCGGCCTCGAACCCGGAGAACGTGACCGCTCCGCTCGCGATCGCCGAAAAGAAGAACCTTGCCAATCTGATAACGTAGCGAGCGACGGCGACGATCACGACGATGACAAGCAGCCTCGGAATTGTGGCTACCGATTCGCGAGCGAGCACCAGCAATGGTGCGAGAGTCAATGCACGCAGATCTGCGGAGAGCGCTCGTGTCCATGGAAGATAGTCCAGTACTATATGAAGATAGACGTATAAGATCCCTAGCGCTGCGATCAGCGCGAAAAACCGGATCGCGAAGCGCAGCGCAACCCAAATCGACCCCGCACGAATAAGCCGAAAGGTCTCGGTTTCGATCCGCTCGATTGCCGACTGATATCTTAGTCCAATTCGAACCGTGAGCCATCGCAGGCTGCCGAGCATGGCCAATTCAACCAGGAGCAAGAGAAAGGTCCAGCTAGCTATACGGAACGCGTTGCGCACCAGCTGCGCAGGCTCCCGTTCAGCTCGGTATTGTTGTAGCGTCGAGGAAATCTGGTTGAGATAGACCTGCGCTAGCGCCTGCCGAGACAGACCGGGACCCTCCGCCGCGGCGTCTGCATCGAAGACCGACACGATGCTACTCTCGCCGGCAACAATCTCAGTCCAGTGCTCGTTCGCTACCAGATGGAGCGCACTAGGGGGTATCGTTCGGTCCGCGGCGATTGCTCTGATTCGTTGGGCTATCGTGGCTGCGCGGTCCGCAGCGGGGAAGGCGGTCACGCCTCGCAATCGGAACAGGACGCGTCCGTCAACCACGACTGGTGCAGTCACTACCTCGCGCTCTGACGCTATGAATGAAGCGTCCTTGCTTTCCGACTGAGCGAATGCGGCTCCGGAGCAAATCACAACTGCTGTTGCGGCCAGCAGTAATAGAATCGCAGAGCTTTTTGCGACGCGGCCTAGCGCGAACACTTGCTTCCGAACGTCCTGAGCGAAAGTCAGCGAGCCGGATTCACCCGCAAATTGCACATCATTCCCCCTAGCCACACAGAAGGCGTACGAGCGATAAATAGGACGATTGGGGACCGGCGTCTATCCGACCAAGGTCCTACAGCGGGCAGACGAAACAGATCTGCTTCAATTCGCTCGAACCAATCCCTTGGCCCTTGAAAAGTCTGTATGCGACGGCCTGACACCGAGGTGCTCTGCCATAAGGACCAGATCGGCCAGCGACTCTGCTCGCATTTTGACCATCACTGCGCCGCGATGTTGCTTCGTGGTTTTTTCTGCGTTCCCCAGTTCAGCGGCGATCTGCTTGTTGAGTAAGCCGGCTGCGACTAGCGCGAAGACTTCGCGCTCGCGAGGTGTAAGCTTCGCATATCGGCTCTTTAGGGAATTCAGGTCCGTTGCTTCCGCTTCCGCGCGGTGAGTTCGCTGCGTGGCTCTAGCAATCGCCTCCAACAGATCTGCTCGTTTGACCGGTTTTTCAAGAAAATCTACCGCGCCCGATTTCATGGCCTGTACAGTTGAAGGCACGTCTCCGTGTCCGGTAACAAATAGGAGAGCAACCTGCGGCATTCGTTCGGCCAACGCTCTCTGCAGGTGCAGCCCGTCAATTCCCGGCATTCGCAGATCTGAAACCACGCAGGACACGCGTTCGATTTCGGTTGCTGCCAGGAAATCTTGAGCTGACGAAAAAGCCAAGACCTCCAGTCCGGCCCCGACCAGCGTTCGAAGCAACGCCTTTCGAATCGAATCGTCGTCATCGATGATGGCGACGATCTCCTTATCGCTCATAGTAGTTTGATCTGTGCTTACGCTCATCGGATTTTCTCTGGCAACGCGGGCAAGACGATTTCGAACGTGGAACCGCGATCGGGGTTCCTCCGGGCGGAAATCTGCCCACCGTGCGCCTTTACGATCGAACGAGCAATCGCTAAGCCCATGCCCATTCCCTTGGGCTTGGTAGTAAAAAATGGTTCGAAGACGTGCGCTATCGCTACGGGGTCGATACCATTGCCTGAATCACAGACGGCTACCCTGACGTCATCCTTATCGACACTCATACTGACGGAGACTTCGCGGAGGTCCTCATTTTCCGAAACCGCGTCGAAGGCGTTAAGAACCAGATTTAGAATCACCTGTTGGAGTTGGATTCGATCTCCGGAAAGGCGTATCCGCTCAGCGGGAGGTTCAAAAGCCAACGAAACGTTTCGTAACACCGAGTCGCTGCGAACCATGCGCACTACTTCAGCAATTACCTCACTCATATAAAGCGGGGATTTCTCCACCTCGCTTTTGCGAAAGAAGTTACGCAGCCCCTTGATAGTCTCAGTCGCGCGCAGGTCATCCTGGATTATATCGCCCACAGCGGCCCGAAGGCTCTCGAGATCGGGCTCCGCAGACTCGAGCATCCTTTGGATCTCTTCCGCGTTCATCAGGATCGCGCCGATAGGCTGATTGAGCTGATGAGTCAGCGAAGCGCTCAATTCGCCCATCACCGCAGTACGTGACATGTGGCTCAACTCGTCACGGAGGAGGGCATTTTGCTCAGCCGCAAGCCTTCGTTCCAACGCGTGTCCGATAATCTCTCCGACCAGTTCCAAACGCCTGATCAACCGGGGCGACCAGGTACGTTCCTTTTTCACAGAGGCAAACCCAAGTGATCCAACGACTTCCCCGCCTATTCTAATCGGCACCGAAACATTCGATTTGGGGACGTAGCGACGGAACGTAATCCAATCATTAGCGCGGAATTCCGGGGGAAGTTCTTTCACGCTGGAAAATGCAACAGTGCGCCCCTTCATCAGCATTCCATCAAACCACGGGGCGGGTCGGGCCAGCTCGAGGCCAATCGGAAGTTTGACGAGATGGTCGCGCCCCCAGGAATGTCGTACCGTCAACCTGCCAGTTTTTGCATCGATTTGAGACAACGCACCCCGATCAAGGTTGAGACCGAGCACGATCTCTCGGATCCAACGGTCAATTTCGCCTCCGATTGCATCGACCGGTGAGCGTACAAATGACGCTGATAGCTCCTCGATGAAGCGTTCAAAGCTCCTTCCCTCCAGAGAGGCGGCAACAGGTTGTCGATTCGCTCGCCTCGCGTGGAGTTTTCTGGAAATCATTTTCTGGGCCGAAGCACGATTGCTCATGTCGCTGGCACCAGCCCCTTTTGTCAATCAGCAGTCAGCTGATCGATTCCGAACGATCGTCAACAACCAGGTAGATGTAGCAAAAGAGAACAGGTTGCAAGACTGTGACAGCACAAGTAGGACCAAAATCCGCCCTTGTGTCAAGAAGAAGAATCGCTGACTTTTGGTGTTCGTTCGACACGATCTGCATCCGAGTATCGAAGGGTGCAGTCGGACTGATCACGGTCAGTCTTGGCCAGCGAGCAACGCGTTCTCGATTGAATTGACCAAGAGTTCGCGCCCGAACGGCTTGATGAGCAGAGCAACTGGATGAGCGCCATCAGCCAGTCTTCGAGTCTCGTCGTCTGTGTGTGCGGTAATCAGGATGACGGGAAGCCTGCAACCAGCAGTTGCGAGCGCTGAACATAGCTCAACGCCGTTCATCTCCGGCAGATCGATATCGACTATTAAACAAGCTCCGGTTTTTGGTAAGTCGCTCTTCAATAGTGCGCTCGGACGATCGAAGGTCCGAACTTCGAAGCCAGCCCCGGAAACAAGCCGCTGCAAAGCGCGCAGGATCGACAAATCGTCGTCGATCACAATAATGATGGGTTTCGCCTTCGTCACGTATCGTTCATCTCTCGCCCTTAATCCTGCCAAATATCTGTCCCGACGCAAATCAGACCATAGTCTGACGACAAACGCCGCAAATGCGTTACAAGAATCGCGAAGATTAACCCAAAATCAAAATGAGTTTTAATCAAGCGAAGGGGGCAAATCAGACCAAAGTCCGATTTACGCCGGCGTACACTATACGGTCAGTTTAACCGGGGACACGTTCAAGTTGATGAAACCAGCGCAACATCGCGCAGTAAAATTGGTACCCGCTCCGAGTTTTGCTTCTTGCTCAATGATCTGTTCGACGAACTATCGCTGCACCAAAAGGAGAACCGCATGCCACGAAAGATGAGTTTTTTGAGAGGCGTTGTTGTCTTGGCCGCCGTCATGGCGCTTGTTGGCATCGGGCCTGCGTCCGCGCAGACGCAAGGCATGGCGCGACGCAATGAGCGTCGCGACGACCGTGCTGCAGCCCGGGCCGCGAAGCAGGCGTGCAAAGCCGGCGACGAGAAATCCAGAGCGGAATGCCGGCAATTGAAGCGCGAGGTCAAGCAGGCGGGGCGGAACGACGGGGGCAGCAACGCCAACGCGGCACCGGCGACGAGGACGGCGGAATAGTGGCCCGAGCGAGAGCAGGGTCCGACCGGACGTCGCCGCCAGCTCCGCCGACAATGGCAACTCCGATGAAACTGCACCAACTCGCACTTCTATTGTTCCTGACCT
>JBAWCX010000420.1:0-1999 GCA_049590495.1 Binatus sp. (SeqCode) | reverse complement strand
TTGACCGGTCGGCCGCGCATCAGTGATCGACGCACTGTACAACGGTTCGGGAATCCGTACGATGGCATGTTTTTCCGAAATCCTTAACCTTAGGTCGTATAGTCCTCCCCATTTGCAGGTGCTGTCGATTCCCGATTGACGCGCAGCAGGAACCGACACACCTATAACAGGGCCAAAGTCGAACCCGTCGCGGATGCTGCCGCGTTGATAGTCGATACGAGGATGGCCCACCGCGTCGGCATAAACCCAGCCGGCGCCCGTTTCACGCACGACCTGCGCCATTCGATCGAACGTGCGCGGTCCGGGCTCGATGCTCACAAGCGGATCGCCGAGAAAGAGGACATCGGAATCGGCAGCGTCGAGGAGTAGTAGAATGCTCGCGGACGAGTAGTCGTTTGGATAGATGATGTTCACGCTCAACTCCGCCGCGTCATCTTAGCTACCATTCGCAATGGGTGGTGTCACCTCTTGCGGGCGCACGACGATGACGCCGGTCATCCGATTTGCTTTTAGAAACTCGCTCAATTGCTGTTCGACGACACAACCCTGGCTGCGCGAGGCGTGACGCATAAGGACTCTTTTGCCATCGCGGACGATGATTCCAGCATGAAACACGTCGAGATGCTTGCGGGTCGACGCAAAAAAAATCAGGTCACCGGTTTGCAAATGTCGTTCGAGCCTTGGCACTGCCGGCTTCGGCACACACTTCACGCGAGTCCGCTGTGGATCGAGTCCTGGCACGACATTAAGAACGCGCTCCCGGGTGAGTGTCGAGACAGCCGGCGTTGAAATCGCCTTGAGTATTCCTTCGCGTACGTTGTTGCGAATCCATCGCGTCATATAGTGATTGCGCCGCTGCCATTGAATGCGGCCTCGTTCATAGCGAATCTTTCGCAGCCACTCCGTGAAGTCATCGACGTTGGAAGCGCGGGCGAGCGCCACAATTGTTTCGATGTAGGTGACGCAGTCGAATCCGTCGAGGGTAGCCGTGAACACTTCGGCGGTGTGGGCAGATCCAATCAGCGGATTTGGTTTGTAGGAGTGTCCCAGGAAGATGCGGGAGAGTAGGTCGATTCGGCTACCGATGGAAGGCTCATACCTGGTCTTCGATAGAAGCTGCTCGACTCGTCGCCGCCTTAGACCTCGTGGTTGGCCGTTGCGACGGCGGCGCAGTGTCAAGAGCGCGCTCCGATGTCGCGCGCGGAGGGGAATCTCGTAGTTCTGTTGATTTGTATTCAAGACCTACTAGGGATTCGGCGGATCGAGTAACAAGGCGAATCCATCGGCGTTATGAAAATCCGGTTTGTCGGCCGGATGGCGAAGCGCCCAGTACGAAAGGCCATCGCTCGCCTCGATGACCGCCGACAGTCCGATACGGAGGGAAGCACGCGGGTGCATAGCAGACAAACTATCGAGGCGAACGACGGTCTCCAGCTCGAGCGTACCGTCGGTGGAGAGCACTGCAATTTGCGGGCGCATCATTTCGTCCGCAACCGGAGCGCCGTTGCGATAGCCGCTAAAGGCGTAGATGGCCCACTCGCCCGACGGTGCGAAGTTGAACTCGTGGTAAGCAGGTTGACCTTCGACAGCTATGAAGGCCTCGAAGCAGGTGTGGCGCCAGAGCTGTGTAGCGAAGCGCGGCGCGCCCGGCGGGGAGATCGCGATTCGGGGAATATCACCGTCGAGGCGGAAGGTCATCTGGAGTTCGGCGCCGGCTGAGCGGCGTACCAGCACGTCGATGGCGCGCACCGTCTCAGTGCGCGTCGACGGATGGCATAGGAGGTCGATCTGATGTTCGACGGTCATGAATCCAAACCTAGAACTTCCATATGATATTGAGCGCGACGAAGTTAAGCCAGTTCGTTGAGTAGTGCCCTTGCAGTGTTCCGGCGAGCGGACCGCGAGTATTACTGTAGGGTCCAGGGCCAGCGTCCAACAACTCCCACGAGACCCAGGCTGTGACATCACGATTGATCTGATATAGGAGGCCGGTGCCGTA
>JBAWCX010000419.1:0-7035 GCA_049590495.1 Binatus sp. (SeqCode) | reverse complement strand
GGCGCTTGAATCGCCGCAGATGGTCTCTGCGTTCCACGATGGCGGGACGCTGGAAATCGCCCGCACAAATGGCCAGCAAGGCACGAACTTCAACGTTGGGAATTCCACTGATCAGGCCGTGACGCTTCACCCGCCCGCATCGGCGTTCTCGGTGATGGCGGGAAGCGTGATTCCCGCCGTACTCGTGAGCGGGATCAATTCGGACCTGCCGGGGCCGATCCTCGCCCAGGTCAGTCAGAATGTTTTCGACAGCGCCACGGGAAAATATCTGCTCGTACCGCAGGGCAGCAGGCTCATTGGCATATACCAGAACGCTTCCACTTATGGTCAGCAACGCGTCGAGATCGCATGGCAGCGCCTCATCTTCCCGAACACCTCGAGCATGGATCTCCCGCAGATGCCGGGAGCGGACCAGGGCGGCTACTCGGGTTTCACCGACGAAGTGAACAACCACTACTTGAGAACGTTTGGCACGGCGGCGGTCATGAGCCTTATCAGCGCCGGCCAGATGGTCGGACAGATGGCGACGTTCGGAGGCGGTGGCACTTACGGTCCCTACGGCTACTCACAGCCGAATCAGTGGGCGATGGCGAGTCAGACGGCAGGTTCAGCTGCCTCAGGACAGTTCGGCGCTGTGGGTCAGCAGATGATCGGCGAGGGGATGAATCGCCCACCGACGATCGAGATCCGGCCCGGATACCAATTCAACGTGATGGTCACAGTGGATCTCGTGTTTCCGGCGGCCTACAAAGGCTGAACGTACACAAATCGTATACAGAGCCCATGGGCGACTGAGCACGAAACGTACACAAAACCGATTCAAGGAGACGAGCGATGGGAGTGCTGAAACGCAAGGAAGAACCGACCCAGACGATCACGTTGCGCGTGCCGGCTTCGGTGAAGGCGGAGATGGATCGGCTGCGCGAGCGCACCAGTGAGGCGGGTTTCGATCTGAACGCGACAATCTGCGAAACGATCATTCGCCTGACGCGACAGATGCGTGACGAAATGGATGGCTTGGACGGTAAGACCGCGGGTAGAGACCGTTCTCGAAGGCCTGGGGAAGCGAACGGACTGGCACATTCAGATGGGGTACTTCCCGGCGGCGCTGCTGATGGTCAGGCCGGAGTGTGAAGTCATGCGCGTCGACGTTCGGGATGGAGTGCGGCCGATGATCGAACTGCAGAGATTTCGTGCGAGCGGACGGAGAGCTCTGAGTTGTGTGTTCGGAGTGGTGAAGGAGTGGGGTAAAGGTCGTTCGTTCGTAGAGCAAGATAAAGCATCTGCGGTGCAGTGCCGCAGATCCTCCGTTTTCTCCAAACTTCTCACGCCCTTTCCCCCACTTGTGAGCGTCCCGGTCGGCCAACTGTACAGTACGGCGAAAATCGCCTCGGAGCCGGACGTTCCAAAGCTGTACTTCGAGCGTTTTCGGCACGCGCGGAGACCCATCTTGGCGATTCTCGGACCAGTGATCGCGATGGTCTTCTTGGTCGCGCTGGGCAGCGCCCTTGGCCTGCGCATTTCACTCACCGACAGTGCCGCACCAGCAGGGATTTACCGAATCGTACGCGGAGTATCCGTCAAACACGGCCAGCTCGTTGGTGCCTGCTTACCTGCCTCGATCGCGCAGGAAGGGCTGACTCGCGGTTACCTACAGAAAGGCTCTTGCCGAGGCGGAGCCGAGCCAGTCGCAAAAACAATCGGAGCCCTTCCCGGTGACGTTTTAGAAGTCCAACCCGGCTGGGTTTCCGTCGACGGGCAGGTATTCGTCGGCAGCGCCGTCGCAGCGCGCGACAGCATCAACCGGCCATTGCCACACGTGGCTTGGGGCAGACGCCAAGTCGCGCCCGGCGAAGTCTGGCTGTTCGGTTTCCATAACGCTCGGAGCTGGGACGCGCGCTACTTCGGCCCGGTTCCATTGTCGGGCGTTCAGGGCGTCCTCAAACCGATCCTCACGTGGTGAATCATGGCGGCAAACGGACACAGCCACGAGCAAGGACTCAGAGTTCACCACCTCGCCAATCTAGGCGGATTGGTCGCGCTGGCGGGCCTCGACCGCGAGCCACCTGACTTCCTGCTTGGAGCGTTAATCAGCGTCGCCCAGGAGACTGCGAGTCTCGGCGCTGCTCAGCGCGCACAGGTCGCGTCGGTGGGACGCAAGCAGCTGGAAGAGCGGGCGACCAGCAAGCGCGCGTGGAAGTCGTGGAGCCGCGCAAAGGAACTTCATTCGGTCACACTCAGCACTGCGCAGGTCAAAGAAATCATCGAGGCTCTGCATGAACACGCGCCGGAGAATTCGGCGCAACTCATTGCCAGCTTGAGCGCATTACTCACGGAGTCGACGCATGAGCCGGCGTAGGTTTTTCGGCCAGAAGGAGGTCGATATCAAGCTCCGTCTCGCGAAGACGGAACGTCCGCGCCCGCTGATTCCGTGGTGGGCGGTTGCCTTGCGGCGAGTGCGAGTACGGTGGGGAATTCGACGCCAATCGTGGGGCAGTCTCAGCGGCGGGCAGACATGGCGCCGGGTCGCCCTGGACCCACACGCCTACTCTCGCCGTTCTGTGATCAAAGCGTCGTTCAAGCGCAACGATCATACCGGCGGTTGGGCGGCCCATGCCCGTTATCTGTCACGCGAAGGAGCGCAGCGCGAGCAGGGCAAAGGTCAGGGCTTTAATGCAGAGCACGACGCTATCGATACGGTCGCCGTCGTGCGCGATTGGGAGAAGAAAGACGAGTTGCTCTGGCGTTTCATCGTCTCGCCAGAGGACGCCTCCCGGCTGGATCTTCAGGAACACGTCCGTGGCTTGGTCGAACAGATGGAGCGCGATCTCGATACGAAGATCCAGTGGGTCGCAATCGATCATCACAACACCGACGACGCCCATGTCCATCTCCTAGTGCGAGGCGTACGGGACGATGGACGACCTCTGCAGATCGACCGCGAATACTTGAAGCTCGGCATGCGCGGGCGAAGCCAGGAGATCGCAACGAAGGAACTTGGGCCGCGACTGGAACCCGAAGTGCTGCACGCGCGCGAGCGCGTGATCCGAAAAGAGCAATGGACCGAAATCGACCGATCGCTGCAACGCAAGGCGAACGAGTCCGGTCTCGTAAGTTACGACCAGTTCCAACCGCGTGGCGATGCCGCCCGCGTGAGAGCGGAGCAGGACGTGGCGCGATTGCAGTTCCTCGAAGACCTAGGCCTCGCCCAGCGTGTCGGTGAGGCAAGCTGGAAGCTCTCGCAAGAACACGAGCGTGATCTTCGTGAACGCCAAATCTCGAAGGACATTATCAAGAGCCGGGCGCGCACCCAGCGGTATGACCGTGATCACGGACTCGATCGCGGCTTCGACAAACGGAGGGATCGCCATGGCTGAACAGCGTCCCTATCGACTGTCAGGGACCGCCTCTGATGCGAGTCTCAGGCAGACGAAGATTGTCGCTATGCTCACGCTTGGAGTGGCCGTCGTTGTAGTCAATTGGGTGACGACCCAACACGCCGCGCGACTCTTCGGTTACTCGCGCACTCTCGGCGCACCATGGTGTTATTTTCCCCTGATCGGACTGCTCTACCATCCATGGGACTGGCTGGTCTGGTGGTGGCGCTGGCACTCGGAACCGACCCTCGCGCCGCTCTGGGAGCTGTGTGCGCACGAGGCCGTCTACCCTATGGTTGCCCTGAGCGCTATCGCGATGGGAGCGATAGCGGTCGCCCGGCATAAAGGGTTTCGCAATCCATCCGACCTGCATGGATCGGCACGCTGGGCCAACACCAGGGACCTCCGAGCAGCCGGACTCATAGACAGAAGCCGGTTGCTGCCGCCGCGGCTTCGCAGGATCGCCGAACGCGCGAAAGTTCTGAAACCCTTCTCACATCAGGCAGGCGTTTACCTTGGCGTATGGCGTCGCTGGGGGCGGTTCTCCTATCTCCGCGACTATGGACCGTCGCACATCCTGGTCTTCGCTCCGACCCGCAGCGGCAAGGGCGTCGGGATCGTGATTCCGACGCTGCTCTCGTGGCCGCATTCGGCCCTCGTTCACGATCTCAAAGGTGAGAATTGGGCGCTGACTTCAGGCGCACGGAAACGGATGGGGCAAATCTGTCTGAAGTATGCGCCGGCGTCACCCGACGACGACGTTGCGCGCTTCAATCCTCTTGCCGAGGTCCGGTTGCGCACGCCTCACGAAATTCGAGATGTGCGCAACATCGCTCAGATGATCATGGACCCGAATGGAAAGGGCCTTCCCGACCATTGGCTTCGCGCAGGTGTGGAAGGTTTCACCGGATTCACCCTCGCCCAGCTGTACGGGAACCACGATCCAACTTTGAGTGGCATCGAAGCGCGGCTTTCCGACCCTGCTCAGCCGATTAACCAGACTTTGGAAAAGATCATGACTACGGTCCACGACCCTGAATGCTCAATGGGCTGGACGGACTCACAGGGCAATCCCACGAAGACACATCCCGTTGTCGCTCGCGCGATGCGCAGTCTGCTCGACAAGAGCGACAACGAACGATCCGGCGTCATTTCTGAAATCAAGGGGTTTCTCGAACTCTACCGCGACCCTGTCATCGCAAAGAATACCGCGAGCTCGGATTTCCGCATCGAGGATCTGATGAACCATCGACGGCCGGTTTCGCTGTATGTGGTTGTGCCACTCGCTCACAAAGACAGTCTGCGGCCGTTAATCAGGCTGATGCTCAGCCAAATCCTTCATCGTCTGACCGAACGTCTCGAGTATCGCAATGGGCGCGCGGTGACCGGCTACCGGCACCGGCTGCTCCTGATGATCGATGAATTCGCCAGTCTCGGACGCCTCGATATGTTTGCGGACTCGCTTGCGCTGATCGCCGGGTACGGGATCAAGGCATGTCTCATCGCCCAGGACTTGAGCCAGATTCATGCGGCCTATGGGCACGACGAGGCGATCACCTCCAACTGCCATACACGCGTCGCTTTCACCCCCAACCGTATCGAAACCGCGCGGCTGCTTTCTCAGATGGCCGGTGAGGCCACTGTCCGCCACGCTCACCGCACTTTTTCCAGCACTGGCGCCAGTCTCTCGGAGCCGGAGGTCGCGCGGCCTCTGATTACGCCCGACGAGGTCACACGTCTCGGCCCCAACGAAGCCCTAATTTTCACCAGCGGGCAGCCTGCGATCCGCGCCACCAAGATTCGCTATTACACCGAGCCGTTCTTCAAGCAGCGAGCGGCGATCCAACCACCGTCGAAAACTGACCGTATCGCGAACTCAAGTTCCAACGAAAAAGCGAGCAACGCGATGCCATCGCCCATATCCGACCAAATCGTGCCGGATACGGAAGGTCTTGCCGGATGTGAATCACAGCGGGAACCCAACTTTCTCGGAAAGGCAGCTCTGCCGCCACGGGACGGGCAGTTCACGTTTTTGAGGTCTGCCGTCGAGCAGGTTGGCACTACAGCAGCCGCAACGAACCGCGGTCGAAAGAAGGAGAGACTACTTTGAGGCGACAACTAACAGCGTATGTCGGAGGGGACGACTTCGCGCGCTTGAAGGAAGAGGCAGATGAGGCAGGCCTTTCGCTCTCACGTTACATCCAGGAGCGTCTGGTCCATTCAAACGGGCATTCAACCGTTAGCCTGTCCGAGTCCAAGCTGGCCGCAACCGAAAAGAGAATCATCGACGCGAATCGATCGTTCATCGCCCAAGCCATCCGGCCCCTGAGCAAACAGGTGACGATGCTCCTGGCCATGCTCGATCAATTCGCGCTGAGCATGCTGACCCATCTGCCGGAGATTCCCGAGTCGCAGCGCGAGCAAGCCTTGGCCAGCGGAGAGCGGCGTCACCATGGATGGCGGCTCGAAGTCGAAGACACCATCAAGCAGATGGAAACTCCAGGTGCGAGTGGAAAGAAGCCTGCAAACTCCGACGAGCCTCGGAACGAAGCTTGTCGACAGGAACAGAACGCCAACGCGGAGTCTGAAGGAGACAACGCATGATCTCGCCGCAGCAGACTCAGGAGCGGCGGCTGGACGAACTGCTCCGAAGGCAACTTGGCCCGCGGATTATCGAGGCGATCGCCGATCCGAACGTCACGGAAATCATCGTCAACGAAGACGGGCGTGTTTGGTTCGAATCCTACGCAAAGGGAATGCACGAAGCCGGTCTGGTGCTCGCGGCTTCGCAGGTCGAAAGCCTGATCGGCACCGTCGCCTCGTCACTCGGCAGCGTGGTGAATTCAGTGAATCCGATTGTTGAAGGCGAACTACTGATCGGAGGAATCCGCTTCGAAGGATTGCTTCCACCGGTAGCCCGAAAACCGTGCTGCGTCATGCGCAAGCCAGCCCAGGTCCTGTACACACTCGACGACTATGTGCACGACGAGATTCTGAACGATCCACAGGCCCTCATTCTGTGTGAAGCCATCGATTCGCGACAGAACCTCGTAATCGCGGGCGGAACCGGCTCGGGCAAAACCACGCTGGCCGGCGCGCTCATCAACGAAATGGTGGAGCGTTCCGATCCAAACGAGCGCTACGTGATCATCGAGGACACTTTCGAAATCCAGTGCCGCGCGAAGAACCTCGTCCAGCTTCATACTGCCGAGGCCGCCGACATGACGCGACTAGTTCGCACCACGATGCGATTACGGCCCGACCGCATCATCATCGGCGAGGTGCGCGGCGCCGAAGCGCTCGCACTGCTCAAAGCGTGGAACACAGGTCATCCGGGCGGAGTCACAACGATCCACGCCAACAGCGCGAAGGCCGCGCTGACGAGGCTGTCAAGTCTGGTCCAGGAAGCGGGCGTTCCGCCACAACCGGAACTCATTGCCGAGACGATCAACCTGCTCGCATTCATCGTCCGCACGCCTGCAGGACGGCGCGTGAAGGAGCTGGTTCGGGTCGACGGATACAGCGCGACCCACGGATTCATACTCACTTCCCCAAACAAGCAGTCGAGCAAAGACACAGGGCAATAGCGTTTTGAAGTCATCTGCGAACTAAGAGGAGGTACGCGAAATGAAGCGGTTGGAAGGGAAAAAGGCTACGT
>JBAWCX010000418.1:0-1677 GCA_049590495.1 Binatus sp. (SeqCode) | reverse complement strand
CCGCAAACTTGTTCGGCGCCGAGGTGAAGGGCAACCCGGTGTACTCCGCGATTTTCGCCGCCACCCGCTCGGCGAATTCGCGATGCGTATTCAACCCGGTCCCGACCGCCGTGCCGCCAATCGCCAGCTCGAGCAGGTCCGGGAGTGCCGCCTCGATTCGCTTCAAGTCGTAATCGAGCTGCGCGACGTAGCCCGAAAATTCCTGCCCGAGCGTCAGCGGCACCGCGTCCATCAGGTGCGTGCGGCCGATCTTCACGATATCGGCGAAGGCCTTGGCTTTGCGCGCGAGCGCGTCGCGCAGCTTGCGCACCGACGGAAGCAGATCGTGCGTGACCTCCTCGGCCGCCGCGATATGCATCGCGGTCGGGAACGTGTCGTTCGACGATTGCGACATGTTCACGTCGTCGTTGGGATGAATCGGCTTTTTGCTGCCGAGCACTCCGCCGGTCATCTCGATCGCGCGATTCGAGATAACTTCGTTGGCGTTCATGTTGGTCTGCGTGCCACTGCCGGTCTGCCAGATGCGCAGCGGAAAGTGCTCGTCGAGCTGGCCGGAGATCACTTCCTCGGCGGCCGCGGTTATCAGCCTGGCTTTGTCGGCGGGCAACTTGCCGAGATCGCGATTAACTTCCGCGGCCGCCTTCTTCAGAATCCCGAAGGCGCGCACGACCGAACGCGGCATCCGGTCGAATCCGATCGCAAAGTGGAGCAGCGAGCGCTCGGTCTGCGCCCCCCAGTAGCGGTCGTTCGCGACCTCGATCGCCCCCATGCTGTCGGTCTCGACGCGCTTGCCGGATTGCGGCGCCGGCGGTGCTTTGGCCGCTGTGGCAGTCTTCGCAGTCACAGCGCGCTTGGCGGAGGCAACGAAAGCGGGTTTGCGCGTCTTCGATCTCGACTTTGATGCCATCTTCTATTCCCCCCTCTCCCTCTAAGGGAGAGGATGAAGGTGAGGGTCCTTTTGCAGCGCGCTATTCTGCGCGCGATTCAAGATTCTGCTGTCCACGGCATCCTGCTACATTTCGACCTTCTCGCGCCGGATATTCTAACCCGGCGGGCGGCCGATAACAGCGGTTTCCGACCGCTCCGATTCGACCCGCGTTGCCCTTTTCAGAGGCGCTACGCCGATATAGGTTATCCGCGTACTCTCGACAATAGAGACTACGAGTTTCGATCGAGATATCTTAAGCACTGGAATCTAAGCGAGGCTGCCAACCATGCCCTGGACGATTACCCGTCTTTGCCGCGACTGCGTTGACACCGGATGCGTCAGCGTATGCCCCGTCGATTGCATCTACGAATACATCGGCGCCGACAAAGTAAAATTCCCCAACCAGCTCTACATCGATCCCGACGAATGCATCGATTGCGGCGCCTGCGAGCCAGAATGTCCATGGCAGGCGATTTTCGAGGAGCCGGCCGTACCCGAAATCCTCAAGGACGACATCGCGCTAAACCACGCACTGCTCGAAATCAAAGATCAGTTCAAGGTGATGCCGTTCAAGAAGGTCGAGCACCCAACCCCCGAGCAGGTAGCCGAGAACAAGAAAAAGTGGGGCGTCGATCCGAATAGCTGAGCGCGCTGCGCTACACCGCTTCCTCAATCGCCGCCAGCAACGACGCGAGATCGAACGGTCCGTCGTGACGCTCACCGTTTATGAAGAACGTCGGCGTGCCGTT
>JBAWCX010000417.1:0-6641 GCA_049590495.1 Binatus sp. (SeqCode) | reverse complement strand
GCAAAGAGCTCTGCCAGGTCTTCCTGCGTAACCGCGTAGGCGAGGTTGCCTACATACAACTTAGTGGGCATAAAAAGCCCCTCCTTCTGAATTTGCCGGGAAGCTCCTATACAGACGACCCTGCGGGGTGACCGGGATCCGTGAGAAAGGCGGCGTCCGAGGCGTTTAGATCCTCAAATTAAGATAAGCGCGGCGCAAACCGGTGTAAAGTCGGAGTGAGAATGCGGTCGCGGAGCTACGCGGGCGGATGGGAATCGAGGAACTCGCGGACGTAATGATTCACCAACTCGGGTTTTTCCTGCTGCACCCAATGACCGGAATCCGGGATGTACTTGATCTCGAAGGGACCGGTGAACAGCCCCTCCATGCCGTAGGTCAGCTCCTTGCCCAGCGCGAAATCCTGCTCGCCCCAGATCAGCAGCGTGGGCGCCGAGATCTTGCGATCGATCCAGGGGTTCGAGCCCGGCCGGGCCATGAAGCCGGTGCTGAAGTTCGCGCGGTAGTAGTTAATCGCGGCGGTAATCGAGTAGGGATTCCGAAACGCGGCGCGGAAGTAGTCGAGATCGCTTTCGGTGAAGACGTTTTTCTGAATCGTGCCGTTGCGCAGCGCGTCGACCAACGCCTGGTATTTGTTCCGGCGGAACAACCGCTCGGGAAGACGCGGAATCTGAAAGAAAAGCATGTACCAACTGCGCAGCAGCTGGCGAGGATTGCTCCGCAGCGCGTGACTCATCCGCTCGAGATGAGGACAGTTCATGACGATGAGGCGATCGACAACGTCGGGACGCATCATGGCGGTCGCCCATGCGACGGCGCCGCCCCAATCGTGTCCGACCACAGTCGCGCGCTGATGGCCGAGCGCCTCGATCAGTTCCGCGACGTCGCCGACCAGCTTGTCGAGCGTATAGTTGGCGACTCCCACCGGCGCGTCGGACTCGCCGTACCCGCGCATCTCGGGTGCGGCGCAATCGAAGCGGTCGGACAACGCGCGCATCTGATGGCGCCACGAATACCAGCATTCCGGAAAGCCGTGGAGCATGACGGTCGGCGGCCCGCTGCCGGCGCGTGCGATGCGGAGAGTGAGTCCGCCCTTGAGCGTGATCTTTTCGAAGTGCCAGGGTTCAGTCATTGGGGTTGATGAATGTGCGGAGTGCGGGGGCAGGCTCACCTAACCCCTAACCCCTTCCCATCGTGGGAAGGGGGACAATCGCGGAATGGCAAACTATGCGGCTACTTTGGTTGTGCCTTGCATCGCGGGCAATTCGGGATTGCAGATGTAACGAATCTTCGGGAGCGTTACGTCTGCCGTTGTGAAAGTCGCGGAGATCGGATTGTCGAGACGGAGGTTCGCGCCGGCGCCGAATGCGTCGTTGTCGAGCAGGATAACCCGCGGCTTGCCCCGCTCTGCTTTCGAAAAAACGAACTCGGGATCGACTTGTACGAGCACCAGCTTGCCGTCGTCCTTGTTGCGCGCCAGGTGCATGCTCGCGATGTACTGAATGTCGCCGCCGGAGATCATGTCGCGATCGAGCAGCTCGCATTCGAGCACCGGCTTGCCGCCGGCGCCGACGCGCGCGACCACGCGGTCGTGGCGAATGTCGAGCTTCACGTCGCCTGCGACGGTCGGATAAGCCCATCGCGCGGCCATCTCGCGGCGCGCGTCTTCATTGTCGCAGAAACTGCGGAGCACGAAGCCGCGCGGACGAACGCCGGTACGGCCGGAGACGCGGACCTCGGCGATCGAGAACGGGCCGACCGGTGTTTCGGGATAATTCGTCACGCAGAAAATTGCGTACTCGGGAATCGACGGATGCATCGCGGCCGGGATCAGGTTGTCGGCGGGGTCGTCGTCGATTTCCATGTTGATGCTGAGAATTTTCGCGCCCTTCAAGATCCACGGCTCGGTCTTGTAGCCGTTGATCGTGGGCACCGACTTGCCCCATGCGGCCAGATCGAGCTTTCCGTAGCGCGGCGGCATCAACGACCTCCTGCGGCGGCGGAAGCGGAATCGCTCGCACCCTGAAAATGAGGCATCACCTCTTTGGCGAAGAGCCGGATTGAGTCGAGCACCTTTTGCTGCGGCACAGTCTCGAGCGCGTTCAGCAGGAAGTTGACGCGATCGACGCCGACCGCTTCCCACTTCTTCATCTCGCGTAAAATGCGCGCGGGATTTCCGATCGCGATACCCTCGGGCGCTCCGGACGCATCGCCAGGCCCCGACGACTCCTGACGAAGCGAAGGCAGCAGCCCAAGCGACGGATACGATTTGCTCGGATACGCCTCGCGCGCGGCCAGCAGCTGCGAAGCGAGATAGTTGAAGGTGCCGCTGAGCCGCCTGCCCACCTTGACGCCCTCGGCGTCGTCCTCATGGCAGTACAGAAAGTTCACCGTCGACACGGATTCGTTGACGACCTCGCCGACCGGAGTGCAGTTCTGGATGATCTTGCGATAGCGCTTGACCTTCTCGTCCTGCTCGGCGAATCCGCCGAAGGTCAGCCCGAGGCTGCCCATGCCGCGTTCGGCGGCGTCGATCTCGGTGCCGGGACTGGTGACTGCAACCCACAGCGGGGGATGCGGCTTCTGGTAGGGCTTGGGAACGATCGTGCGCTGGGGCATCGACCACGACCGACCCTGGTAGGAGAAGCGCTCCTGCGTCCACATTTTCGGAAGGCAATGGACGAACTCGTCCCAGGTTTTCTTGGTCTCGTCGGGACTGGCGCGGAAGCCCCCAAGTTCGGTCCAGGTTGCGGAGCGGCCGGTGCCCACGTCGAGACGTCCGCCGGAAAGAATGTCGAGGACGGCGGTGCGCTCGGCGATTTTGATTGGATGATTGAACTCGGGCACACACACGATGATGCCGTGGCCGACGCGCATTTTTTTGGTCTTCATCGCGCATGCGGTCAGGAACAGCTCGGGCGCGGGGCAATGCGAATATTCTTCGAGGAAGTGATGCTCGACGGCCCACACGGAGTCGAAGCCGAGCGAATCGGCCAGCGCAACCTGCTCGAGGCAGTTGTCGTAAACCGTCTTTTCGGTTTCGCGCCCCCATGGTCGCGGTACCGAGATTTCATAGAAGAGGCCAAATTTCATCGCATCACCTCCATACCGTTCGTTTAGCGCAATCCCGGCGAGATCGAAAGTCCCGCGGTGAGACAGGGGGAAGAAGAACTTAATCGTATGTGAAACCCGCGGTGGGTTTCACGCTTCCTTCGGCAGGGGTGACCCCTGCACCCAATGCTTAAGAGAAGATGCGGGACTTCGTCCCTGTTCGAAGGGTTAAGGGCGGAGGCGTGGTCCTTCTTACCTCGCCCGTTATTTCACGGGAGAGGCGGCCTGCCGCAACGCGGCAGGTAGGTGAGGGTTCTGTGGCGCATGCACAATCTCAACTCCTCCGGTCCCCCTTCCCACAGTGGGAAGGGGTTAGAGGTTAGATTCTCATCATAAGTGACCCTGTATATCGCTTGACATATGTTGATTGATGCGGTTTAGATCGAAGTCGAGGATCCGACGCATGAAACATGAACTTATCGACGTGGCCGAGCCGAATCTTTTACGCGAGCAGTTTCCCTACGACGCGGTGCCGCGAATTATCTTCGACGGCGAGTTCGAGAAACCCGACCCGGCCCCCGATTTTTTCATCACCGACACCACCTTTCGCGACGGACAGCAGGCGCGTCCTCCGTACACCGCCGGCCAAATCGTCGCGATGTTCGACATGCTGCATCGGCTCGGCGGTCCCAACGGCATCATCCGGCAGACCGAGTTTTTCCTGTACTCGAAGGTCGATCGCGAGGCAGTTAATCGATGCCTCGCGCGCGGCTACGAGTTCCCCGAGGTGACCGGATGGATTCGCGCGGTGAAATCCGACTTCAAGATCGTGAAGGAGATGGGCTTGCGCGAGACGGGGATTCTGACCTCGGCGTCCGACTACCACATTTTCAACAAGCTCAAGAAAACGCGGCGCGCGGCGATGGACGACTACTTGGAGATCGTGAACGCGGCGCTCGACGCGGGCCTCAGCATCCGATGCCATCTCGAGGACGCGACGCGCGCCGATTTTTACGGCTTCGTCGTGCCGTTCGTGTCGAAGCTGATGGAACTCGGCGCGGCGAGCGGGATTCCCGTCAAGATTCGCGTCTGCGACACGCTCGGATTCGGGGTGCCCTACCCCGGCGTCGCGCTTCCGCGCAGCGTGCCGAAGCTCATTTTGGGCCTGCGCCAAGAATGCGGCGTGCGGCCGGACCAACTGGAATGGCACGGGCACAATGATTTTCACAAGGTGCTCGCCAACGCGACCGCCGCGTGGCTGTACGGATGCATGTACGCCAACGGAACGATCCTCGGCTACGGCGAGCGCACCGGAAATCCTCCGCTGGAAGGGCTGGTGATGGACTACGTGTCGCTCAAGGGCGGCGCGAATGGAATGGACTTATCGGTCATCACCGAAATCGCGGAGTACTTCGAGCGCGAGGCGGGCTACCGGATTCCCGCCAACTATCCGTTCGTGGGGCGCGACTTCAACGTGACGCGCGCGGGGATTCATGCCGACGGGCTGCTGAAGGACGAGGAAATCTACAACGTCTTCGACACGGCGAAGATTCTCGGCCGGCCGCCGCGCGTGGCGGTCGACAAAACCTCTGGCGTGGCCGGGATCGCGTGGTGGATCAATGCGTACTTCTGTCTCGCGCGCGGCGCGCAAGTCGAAAAGCGCGCGCCGGAGGTGATGGAGATCGCAAAGTGGGTCGATGCGCAATATGACGACGGCCGAACCACGTCAATCTCGGATCAGGAGATGGAGGCGCAAGTGCGTAGGCATCTGCCGCGGCTGTTCGAGAGCGGCGCAAGCGAGCGTCTCGCGGGATAGCCGCTGCACGCACTATCCCTACGCGATTGTTCCCCTTCCCACATTGGGAAGGGGTTAGGGGTTAGGTTGCCCGCTTCCTGCAACCGCCGTGATTCAGGACGCGCCGGAATGAAGGTCGCGCCCCATACGCTCGCGGCCTAGGAGGATTACGACCGTCGCGGAGAGCATCACGATTGCGGCTACGCCTGCGAGTGTTGCGGCGTAGCCGAATCGTTCCGCTAGCAGGGCTTGACCGACGGCCGCTCCTGAAGCCATTAGGACGCCGATCTGGTACGCGAGGCCCGAGAACAGGCCGCGAACTTCCGGCGGCGAGAGCTCCGTCAGATGCGCCGGGATTACGCCCCACGCGCCCTGCACCATGAACTGCATCACGAACGCGCCCAACGTCAGCACCGCGAGTGTCGAGGGATAGATCCACAGCGGGATGACGAGGCCGGCGCAGATTACCGCGGTCGCCATCGTGCGGCGCCGTCCCCATCGATCTGACAGGTAGCCGAAGGTCAGGCCGCCGAGCAGCGCGCCTACATTATAGATGAGCGCGATCGTCGCGACAGTGCGGGTATCGAAGCCGCGCGTCTTTTCGAGAAAGGTAGGGTACATGTCCTGCGTGCCGTGCGACACGAAGTTCATCGCCGTCATCAGAATGCAAAGGTAGATGAACAATTTCCAATTGGCGCGAATCGCGCGGCGAATCTTCGACATGTCGGGGCGCGTGCGTTGCCATGCCTCGGACTCCGGGACCTTGGCGCGGATGTAGATGGTCAGCAACGCGGGCGCGCCGCCGAGGAAGAACATCGCGCGCCATCCGTAGTGCGGAAAGACGAAGAAGAACGCGGCCGCCGCGAGCAGGTAGCCGACCGCGTAGCCTTCCTGGAGCAGGCCGGAGAAAAATCCGCGCCATCGCGGCGCCACCGCTTCCATCGCGAGCGACGCGCCCACCCCCCATTCGCCGCCCATCGCGATTCCGTACAGCGCGCGCATCGCCAGGAACCATCCGTAGCTCGGCGCGAGTCCGCTCAGCACTTCGACGACCGAATAGAAGACGACGTCGACCATCAGCGGGATGCGGCGGCCATAGCGGTCGGCGATCCAGCCGAACACCAGCGCGCCGACCGGACGCAACGCGAGCGTCGCGGTGATCGTGAACGCGATGTGCGAGATGGGGCGATGGAACTCGCGCGCGACCGCGGGCATCACGAAAATCAGGATGAAGAAGTCGAAAGCGTCGAGCGCCCAGCCGAGAAAGCTCGCGAGCAGGGTGTGCGCGGCTTCGGCGGAAGTGATCGGGCGAACGGGCTCGCGGGCGGCAGCGGGAGAATCCATGGCGTGTGATGATTAATCGAACCGGCGCGGCAGCGAAAGAAGAGCGGTCGGGCGCACAAGATTTCACGTTCTCCGGGCTCTCTCGCCGTGTGGCGGCGCATAGACGGTAAATACAATTCGCGCGTTCACTTCGGCAGCGGCCGTTACTGTTTCCGACGCAAGCGTTATCTCGTGCGAATGGGGCTGCATCGCTGCCTGCACGCCGATGTTGAAGTCGCGGGCCCTGGCGGCATTCCATAGCTCGACCGCCGGTTTCGGCAGCGTCGCAATCAGCGCGCAAAAGCCGCGAATAATTGAGTCTACGCTTTCGGAACCGCCGGACTTCCAGAACCCAAGGTGTGCTTGGTAGGTTCGTTTGATGCGTCCCACGAAGAGTACATGCACTTTCTTGCCCATTGTGGTTACGAGCGGCTCGAGGTTCGACCTCGAATAGATATCAAGGTCAACATTTAGA
>JBAWCX010000416.1:0-7960 GCA_049590495.1 Binatus sp. (SeqCode) | reverse complement strand
CAGCCGGAGCACGCGGTCGTCGGGATGCTCGTGGAGCAGTTCCTCGAGCCCGGCCAGTGCGGCTTCGGGATTGGTGCGTTCGAGTTTGTCGAGTTGACCCGCGAGTGCGCCGGCGTCGGCTGCTTTTTCGGGATGCAACTGGCGCGAGATGTCGTTCACGATGTCTTCGCGGCCAAGCCGGCTTGCGCAATCGAGCAGCCGGCGCGTGTCGGTGCCGGCGCTGCCGGCAGGCGCGAGCGTTTGCCACAGCGGCAGCGCGTCGCGATAGCGCCCCAGGTCGTGGAGCAGCGCGGCCAGCTTGCGCCGGTTGTCGGCGGAGATGTCAGGGGTGAGCCCGGACAGGGCCTCGTCGGCAAGTTTCGACGCCTGCTCGAATTTGCCCTGCACCAGGCGCAGATTGGCGCGCAACGTCCGCATCGTAACACCGGGCAGGCGCGCGTCGGCAATCGAAGACAACAGCGCGTCGGCGTCGTGATAACGCTCGGCGGTCGAGAGCGCTTCGACCGCGGCTGCGACCGCGAAGGGAAAATCGCCGTCGGGAATCGAATCCGGCCGCGCGATCGAGCGCATCAGCAGCTCGGTGGCCTCCTGCAAATCGCCGGGTTCGTCGCGCTCACGGAGCGTGACCGCGAGATGATAGTCGATGTCGTCGCGGCCGCCCACGGCAGCGGCGCGGCGCAGCACCTCGATAGCCTCGGTCAGGCTGCCGCGCGAGCGCAGCACGATTCCATACTCGCACAGGCCGTTGGCATCCTCGCGCTCGAGGCTATGCGCCAGCTCGATATCCTTGCCGGCTCCGTCGGTGTCGTGCAGCGCAATCCGCGCCTGCGCACGTCCGATCAGCGCCTGCACTTCGCTATGCGCGTCGTGTTCAGTCTGCGCGAGCGTGAGCGCCTGGGTGAAGGAACTCTCGGCCTCGCGGACGCGGCTCTCGTCGTTCTGCGCGGGAGCATCGGCAGCGCCGGCCGCGGCGGCTTCGAGTTCATTGAGCAGAATCGCCTGTGCGAGGACCAGCCACGGGATCGGATTATTGGGCAGCGCGGCGCTGGCGAGGCGCGCATAACGTTCGGCGCGATCGAAGTGCGCGTCCATCAGCGCGCGGCGCGCCATCACGACCGCGACTTCGGGATCGGATGAGAGTTCGGGCGCGACGTTTTCCTCGAGCGCCCTGGCGTCGAACGACTTGGGCGCATTGTTGAGCCACAACGCAACCGCGCGGCCGCTGGACGGAAACTGCATCCGCAGCTTGTCCGCCAGTGCAAACGCGCGTTCGCGCTCGCCGAGCAGCTCGTGGGCGAGCGCCTCGTTGGTGCAGGCGTTCTCCTCGTCCGGCTGCAGCGATTTCGCCGCGATGAAGAGCATCGCCGATTTTCGCGGCTCGCCTTCCTTCAGCCACGCGGCACCCAGGTACGAGAGGACGCGGAACTTGTGCGCGTTCGAGAGCTGGCCCCACTTCTGCTCGCGCAATCTGAGCAGGCCAAGGCGGGCAAACTGATACTGGTGGCTCTCGAGCAAAGCCGCCGCGGCGGAGATCTCCTCTCCCAGTGCGTCGGCAGGTCCCGCCGCCGCAGGTTCACATCGCGCCTCGAGATGAACCACCGCATCGGCGCGGGTCAGGGCCTGGCGCTTGGCGGCGGTTCCGAAGTCGGTGAGGATCTGAGGATACTCGTCGAGCAGTTCCTCGATATCGTCCCAGGTCAGCACCTCGATCGCCGAGATGCCGTCCTTGCGATTCGCGCGGTTGAGATCGAACAGCGAACGCTGCAAGCCGTCGGGCTTGGCGGCCGTAGTCGCTATCACGAAGCGCCCGATTGGGAGCTTCAGGCTGGCGGCCCGGTCGACAGCATCCTTGACCTCGGCGACCGTCAACTCGCCGCGCGAAGCGCGCAGATCGCACTTGACGGCGGAGAGCCGCGGGCGGCCGCTGATCTCGATCAGGTTGATCCCCTTCTCGGCGCGATCAGGGTCGCGAAAACGCTCGAGCTGAGGAAGCTGCCAATGACGCCGCAGGAGCTTGAGACAGAGTCTTTCGAACTCGTCGGCGCTCCTGGGCAGCGAATATCCGGGGGCGAATTTTGCCATAGTGTAACATTTCCTAACATAATGTCGGCCTCGTAGGAAGCCCCTCCAACATCATGGCGGGCGGGCGTCACTTTCGGCACGCAAACGCCGCTGGTAGGATGAATTCTTTAACCATGCTTAGTCTCGACAACCTTTCCAAGTCCTATGGGGGCCGCAGGATCCTCGATGGGGTCAGCTGGTCGATGGCCGACGACGGCCGCGTCGGCCTGGTCGGGCTCAACGGCGCGGGCAAATCGACGCTGCTCAAGATGATCGCCGAGGTGATCCCGCTGGATTCGGGGCGAATCGCCCGGCCGCAGCGCACCCGCGTCGGCTACCTGGCGCAGGACGCGCCCGAGATGGGCGGCAGGTCCGTGCTGCGGGAGACGTTGGCGGCGCTCGACAGGATGCAGGCGCTCGACGTTCGCCGCAAGGAAGTCGAACAGATTCTCGCGCGCGAGCATTCGGGGCTGGCGCACGATGCGGCGCTCGAGGAATTAGGCGAAGTGCTGACCGAGCTCGAGCGTCACGACTTTTACAGCGCCGAGAGTCGCGCGACCGCAGTGCTGTTCGGGCTGGGCTTCACCGACGAAGACCTCGGCCGCGACGTCGCCGAGTTTTCCGGCGGCATCCGGATGCGCATCGCGCTGGCGAAACTCCTGCTCGACGCCCCCGACTTCATGATGCTCGACGAGCCGACCAACCACCTCGACATCGAGGCGCGCAACTGGCTCGAGGACTACCTGTGCGCGTACCAGGGCGGCATCATCCTCGTCTCGCATGATCGCTACTTTCTCGATCGCGTCACCACCCGCACCGTCGAAGTGTCGCGCGGGCGTCTCACCGAATACGTCGGCGGCTATACGCGCTACCTGGTGTTGCGCGAAGAACGTTTCGCGCTCGAGATTGCGGCGTTCGAGCGGCAGCGTGAAGAAATCGAGCACATGGAAAGTTTCATCAGCCGCTTTCGCTACCAGGCGAGCAAGGCGCGCCTCGTGCAAAGCCGCATCAAGCAACTCGACAAGCTCGAGCGCCTCGAGCCGCCGGAAGGCTCGCAGAAGCCGCCCGCGATTTCGTTCCCGAAGTGCGAGCGCAGCACGCGGCGGGTCTTCGAGCTCAAGGGCGCGGTCAAACGCTACGGCGCGCTGACCGTTTACGACGGCGTCGATCTGACTATCGAGCGCGGCGCGCGAATCGCGCTGGTCGGTCCCAACGGCTCGGGAAAGTCCACGATGATGAAGCTGCTGGCCGGCGTCGAAGCGATGAGCGGCGGCGAGCGGATCGTCGGCGCCAGCGTGCAGGCCGGATACTTCGCGCAAAATCTCGCCGAGTCGCTCTCGTATGACAAGACCGTGCTCGACGAGCTGAGCGACAGCGCGCAAGGCCGCACGATGGCGGAGATTCGATCGATTCTCGGCGCGATGCTGTTCTCGGGCGACGACGTGTACAAGCGCGTCGAGGTGCTGTCGGGCGGCGAGCGCGCGCGCCTGGCGCTGGCCAAGGTGCTCGCGCGGCCGAGCAATTGCCTGCTGCTCGACGAGCCGACCAACAACCTCGATATCGTCGCCAAGGACACGCTGCTCGACGCGCTCCGGCGATTTCCCGGCACTGTCATAATAGTCAGTCACGATCGCTTCATCCTCAATGAGCTGGTGACCGAGGTGCTCGAAGTCGGCCAGGGCCAGGCGATTCGCTACCTCGGCAACTACGACGAGTATCTGGAAAAGAAGGCGCAGACCGAAGCGCCATCGCCGTCATCGCAGCCGACGCGGTCCGCTCCGGTCCATCTGCGTGACACGCGCGGCAACAATGGCAATGCGCCGCATCCAAAAAAGGCCGACGCACCAAGGACCGAGCATGCGACGAAAGACGAGCGCGACGCGGTTCGCAAGCGCGAACGAATCGCGCGCCAGCGGAGTCAGATCGAAGCCGAGATCGAGCAGAAGGAAAACGACCGAGCGGCGCTCTCCACCGAGATGAACGATCCCAACTTCTATCTCGCGCGCAAAGACGCCGACGATCTGATCGCGCGCTACGAAAAACTCGGCCGTGAGATCGAGAAGCTCTACGCCGACCTCGTCAAGTTCGACGAGGCCGCCTCCGCGTAACTCCAGCCGCACGCGCTCAACTCACCTCACTGAAGAACTCGCGGACGTCCTTCGCCAGCAGCTCCGGCTCTTCCATCGCCGCGAAATGCCCCCCCTTCGGCATCACGGTCCAGCGCCGCACATTATATACGCGCTCGGCCCAATGCCGCGGCGGACGCACCAGCTCCGCCGGAAACGCCGCGACCGCAGTCGGCGCCTCGATTCGCGTGCCGGGCTTCAGGCGCCATGGATGATGCCGCGCCTCGTAGTACAGCCGCGTCGAGGAATTAATCGTCTGCGTGACCCAGTAGATCATCACGTTGGTCAGCAGCTGATCGCGCGTGAAACTTTTCTCGACGTCGCCATGACAATCGCTCCAGGTGCGGAACTTCTCGACGATCCACGCCGCGAGTCCGGCCGGCGAATCGTTGAGCCCGCAGGCGAGTGTCTGCGGCTTGGTGCCCTGAATCCATTGGTAGCCGGTCTCGGCGGTGCGGAACTTTTCCAGGTCGCCCAGAAACACTTTCTCGTCGGGCGTGAGCTCGGGCGCGCTGCGTCCTTCGGCGGGGCCGATCGCAATCATGTTGATATGGATGCCGAAGACGCTGCCGGCGTGCACTTCGCCGATTCGTGACGTGATCGCCGCGCCCCAATCTCCGCCCTGCACGGCGTAGCGCTTATAGCCAAGCGTCTCGGTCATCAGCTTGTGGAACAGCTCCGCCATCGCCTGGATATTCATCGCGCGAGCGCGCGGGTGATCCGAAAATCCGTAGCCCGGCAACGACGGCGCAATCACCGTGAACGAATCCTTCGCGTCGCCGCCGTGAGCGGCCGGATCTGTGAGCATCGGGATCAGTTGCATGAACTCGTAAATCGATCCGGGCCAACCGTGAATCAGCAGCAGCGGTTTCGGATTCGGCCCCTTGCCTTTTTCGTGGATGAAATGAATTCCGAGTCCGTCGACGTTCGCCTTGAAATGCGCGAAGCGATTGATCTCGCGCTCATGCCCGCGCCAGTCGTATTTGGTTCGCCAGTACTCGACCAGTTCCTTCAGGTACGCGAGATTGGTCCCGTACTCCCAGCCGGTGTCGGGGACCTCGTCAGGAAAGCGCGTGTTCTTGAGCCGCGCGCGCAGGTCGGCGAGTACTTCGTCGGGCACCTCGACGCGGAACGGTTCGATCTTTTCAGTGGCCATGGGAGCCTCCGCGCGACGATGTCTACAGCAGGCCCGCGCCGGTCGCTGCGCGCGTCGAGCCGTCGCGCTTGAATGCCTCGATCACGTGGCGCGCGATCTGCGTCATGTGCACTTCGTCCGCGCCGTCGACCAATCGCGCCGAGCGCGCATGCCGCAGCATCGATTCAAGCGGCGTGTCGGTCGAGTAGCCGAGCGCGCCATGCACCTGGATCGCGCGATCGGTGATCTTCCACAGCATGTTCGCCACGTGATGCTTTGCCATCGAGACTTCCTGCCGAAACGGCAACTTGTTCTCGATCAGATACGCGGCGTGCAGCACCATCAGCTTCGCCGTGTACAGTTCCATCGCCGACTCGCTCATCATGAACTGGATCGCCTGCTTGTCGACGAGCAGGCCGCCTTGCACCTGCCGCTCCATCGCGCGTTTCACGAGCATCTCGAGCGCGACCTCCGCGCTGCCGATCCATCGCATGCAGTGCGCCAGGCGCGCGGGACCGAGCCGCACCTGTCCGAGCGTATGCCCCTGTCCGCGCGGCCCGAGCATGCTGTCGGCCGACACGACGCAGTTCTCGAGCATTATCTCGCAGTGATTTCCCTTGCCGGCCATCGTGTCGATGTCGCGGACGATTCTGAAACCGGGATTGGGCAGGTCGACGATGAACGCCGAGTTGCGCGCTTGCGGCGGATCGGCGTCGGGATCGGTCTTCGCGATCACAATCGCGAACTTCGCGCCGTGCGCGCCCGAGATAAACCACTTGTGCCCGTTGATCACCCAGTTGTCACCCTGCTTCACCGCTGCGGTTTTGATTTGCGTCGGATCAGAGCCCGCCGCTTCCGGCTCGGTCATCGCGAAGCACGATCTGATCTTGCCGTCGCACAGTGGGCGCAGATACTTGTCCTTCTGCGCGGGCGTCGCGAAATGCAGGAGCGTATGCATGTTGCCCTCGTCGGGCGCCTGCACGTTGAGGATGAACGACGCGAGGCGAGTGCGGCCGCATTCCGCGGAGATCACAGCAATCGCCATCGCGTCGAGTCCGAGCCCGCCGAACTCCTTCGGCATGTGCGGCAGCCACAGGCCGCGTTGCCGCGCTTTACGTCGCAGCTCGATGATCCCGTCGCGCCAGTTGCCGTTCTTGCGCATCACGGCTTCGGCCGGCTCGATCTCTTCGATGATGAACGCGCGGACTTTGTCGCGAATTTCGAGCACGTGCGGGGGCATCGTGAAATCAATCGCCATGGGGTTTACCTCGGAGCGTGGAGTCGGGATTACGTCCAACTGCTAGCGGGAAAAAGGTTTGGGCGTCAACCGCAATGTCGCGCTGGCGCTGCCCCGGAATTTTGTGCGATACGCGATGCCATGACCAAGGCGATAGTGGCGCGCTGGCAGGATTGGGACGCGCGCGGAGTCGAGCACCTAGTGCTCCGCGAAGGCGCGCGCGAGGTAGTCGCCGAGTCGGTGGTGGTGGGCTCGGCGGACGACTCGGTCTTTGCGATTCGGTATCGCATTCGATGCGACAAAGCGTGGCGCGTAAGAAGTGCCGAGGTCGGCCTGGTAGGCGAGAAACGCAAAATCGAAATCGCCGGCGATGGCAACGGCAACTGGTCCGACCCTTCGGGCAAGCCGATCCGAAAACTTCGCGGCGCGATCGATATAGATCTGTCGGCGACGCCGTTCACCAACACCATCCCGATTCGCCGGCTTAAACTCCGAGCGGGCCAATCTGCCGAAATCGTCGCCGTCTATATTCTCGTGCCTGCGCTCACGCTCGCGACCGACCCGCAACGCTACACGTGCCTCGAGGCGCGCAAGCGTTACCGCTACGAATCGATCGACAGCGACTTCACTCGCGATATCGAAGTCGATAGCCGCGCGCTGGTCGTCACCTATCCGGGCCTTTTCAGGCGATTGTTGTAAGAGAAACTCCCTACTTCTTCGCGAGCGCTTCCTTGGCGAGCTCGCTGGCAATCTTGCCGTCGAGGCCCGCGCCGAACTTGTCACGCAGCGCCTTCATCAGAGGGCCAATCTGCGATGCGCCTGCCGCAATTGCGGCCGCGATTTCCGCGCGCACTTCGTCGGGCGAGGCCGCGGCGGGCAGATACGAATCGAGCACTTTGGCCTCGGTCTCGTTCTGATCGATCAGATCCTGGCGGGCCGCCTTGCGCGCGAACTCGAGCGACTCTTCGCGCTTGGCCCGCTCGCGCTTGATTATCTGCAGGATTTCGGCGTCGTTGGGGTCGCGGCGAACGTCTTTCTCCAGGCGCGAGATCTCGGACAAGACGCCGCGCAGCGCCATCGTGCGCAGCTTGTCGCCACTTTTCATCGCGGCCTTGAGATCGTTCTGAATTTTAGTCTTCACAAATCTCGACTACACCGAAACTACAATAGCAACTTGCTATGGCTACTTCGTGCGGCTCACTACTTCTTGGCCGCTGCCGTACCCGTATCAACGTCTTCCCATTTCGGCTGCTCTACCTCGGTCCACTTGCTGCCGTCGAGTCGGTAGCTGAAGACCAAGGTCTTCTGCTTGCCGGTCGGCTTGCCTTTGCCCTCGCCGCTCTTGGAAGGCTTGTACTCGGCCGCCTGCAGCTTCGCCTGCACGGTCCAGCGGCCCGCCTT
>JBAWCX010000415.1:0-9691 GCA_049590495.1 Binatus sp. (SeqCode) | reverse complement strand
TCACGCCGCTCATGGCTTCCGCACGAGGCGGCGGTGCGGTCTTCGCTTCATTCATTGCGAGCTCGCCCGGTGGTTGCGCATGCGGCGGCGCCGCCGGCAAGTTGGCCTGAGCGATGGGCACAGGCGGCGGCGCCTTTGCGAAATGGTGAATGGCCGGAGCTTCACGCCTCTCCGTCGCCTCGTTCCTGGCCCCATTCATCGCGAGCAAGCTCGGAGCCGCAGCCGGTGCCGAAGCGGGCGCATTGACTTGCGCTGGCGGCGCGGGCGCGGCCGCTTGTTCGGCGAGTTCTACTGGCGGAGCTTCATGCTTCGCCATCGCGACGACCTGGTCGCCCTGCAACTGCTCGTCGGCGGGACGACGCATCGCAACGAACACAACGATAGCGGCGACGGCCGCAAGCGCGGGAATCGCGACTCTCCATCGCCGAAACCATGGGACTCCGGATGGCTGCCTCGCGTCGATTGCCGGCTCCCCGGCGCGTGCGATCGCCGCCAACTGCATCTGGCATCGCATGCAATCGGCAAAGTGAGCTTCGAGGCGCTCGCGGTCCGCCGCGCCCAGCGACTTGTCCCAGTATGCGGCGAGCGATTCCGGGTCCGCGCACTCGGGCGTCGGCGCGTCGGGCCGCTCGCGCATAGCACGGCGCAGGATCGCTTCGAGCGGCTCGCTATTTTTTCCCGCGTCCTTCAAGTCGTCACGATTCCTCTCTCTTGGAACGAACCGCGGCCGGAAAATTGCACTCCGCGCGACGGTTCATTTGATGTCCGGGAGCGCGCGCGACAAATCGAGCTGCAAATCGCCCGCCGCGAAATCATAACACAGCCGAATCTGGTCCTGGCTCAGCTTGTCGTCGTGGTGCAGTGTGCGCTCGATCGCGCCTTTGAGCTCGTCGCGCGTGCGCGCAAGCCGGCGCGACACAGTGGACTCGTGCTCGTCCATCACGCGGCCAATCTCCTTGAGCGAGAGATCGTGCCGATAGTAGTACGCCATCCGCATCCGGTCCCGCGGCGCGAGCGACTTGAGCGCGGTGTCGAGCGCCTTACCGAGCATCGCCACGTAGCGGACGCGGTCCGCGCGAGGCGCGTCACCATGATCGTCGCTGAAAGTCGCGGCGTGTTCAGCATGATCGTCAATCGGCTGAATGCGGCTCTGGGAGCGGATGTAATCGACGTGGCGCTGCGCCAGCACCGCGCGCATCCAGGTCAAAATCGAGCTGCGGCCGTGGTAGTAGCTGAGGATCGAGCGGCGGCGGCCGTCGCGAACCTCGAGGCCGTACATGTCGGCCCACATCGAATCGGCAAGTTCGCGGCCGCGCGCGTCGTCGCTGGCAATCGCGCGCGCGGCGGCATAGAGCGCTGGCCTGAAACTGGTGATGAAGTGCTCCCATGGCGCGGATTCTCCAGCCTGGCATGCGATTGCGAGGCCCAGGTCTTCGGCGTGGAGAGCGTCCAGGAACGAATCGATGCCGGCGCGGTCGAGCACGCCCGCCGCGCGCGCGCCGCGCCAGGCCGCATCGCGAAGGGACTCGTCGCCGACGTTCCATCGCGTTGCGCGGGCGCGCTTGCAGAGTCGCGCCAGCGCGGGACCATGCACTGCAACAAATTCGGGCGGCGCTTCGTTCACGTTGGTGTCCGTTCCGTCAGAATAGACAAGAGGACATCCGCGCGAAATCGCGAAGGTTGCCGGCACGGCGCGAATTTCGCGGAAAAGACTCGCGTTGATTGCGCGGCCTCGGGAGTTCGTGAGAAGGAGAAGTCATGAGAGTCGTGCACGCGTGGGTTCGGGCAATTCTGGGATGCGCTCTGGCGCTGATGTTGGCGGTATCGTGGGTGTCGGCGGCGAATGACGAATCCACGGCCGCAGTGAGTAATCAGATTCGCGTCGAGCTCGAGAAATGGAAGCTCGACTTCAACGCCGGCGATGCGTCGCAGGTCTGCTCGCTGTTCGCGCCGGATTTGATTTCAAATTTTCGAGGTGAGCCCGAGGACACCTATAACTCTCTATGCGCCAATATGCAGATGGCTTTGTCGGACCAAGCCAAGACCTATCACTACGAACTGGAAATCAAGGAAATTCTGGTCTCCGGCGACCTAGCAGTCGTAAGGCTCGTTTGGACTCTGAAGGTGCGGACGAAAAACGGACCCGAAGAGATGAAGCGGGAACCCGGCATGGATATATTCCGGCGCCAGCCGGACGGAAGCTGGAAGATATCGCGGTACATGGCCTATGAGGCGCCATACCCGTAAAGGGCATAGGTGTTCGTTGTAGTGTTATCAGTCGAGTCATAGGAGGATTATTCGCCGCATGCTGTCACATACGAAATATCTCACTATGAAGGTGCCCGAGCGGATGGATTTCGTGAATATCACGGGCGAAGTTGAAAAGGCGGTTAGTGAAAGCCGCGTGCGCGAGGGCCTTTGCCTCGTCAATGCTATGCACATAACCGCCTCGGTCTTTATCAATGACGACGAGCCAGGCCTTCACGAAGACTACAAACGATGGCTTGAATGGCTGGCGCCCTACGACGCAAGTCCGGAGCGGTACCATCACAATCGTACCGGTGAGGACAACGGCGACGCACATCATAAGCGCCAGGTGATGGGCCGCGAGGTAGTAATCGCCATAACAGCCGGCAAGCTCGACTTCGGCCCCTGGGAGCAGATCTTCTATGGCGAGTTCGACGGCCGCCGCCCCAAGCGTATTCTGATCAAGGTGATCGGGGAGTAAGTCCGACTATGTGAGAATAAGATGATCGCGCCGAGCGACTGTCTTCGATCGCTCGGCGCCTTTCGGCTAGTTATAGGTTAGTGGCGTTGATCGTAGTGGTTCTCGGCATGCATGTAGCGGAACGGGTGCGACTTCCAGTCGTGGCGCGCTACCGGATGGGTCTCCAGATATTCGTGCAGGCCCGGGTGACTATCGACGTAGCCGCGATTGTCGACCAGCGCCGGATCCTTCTCTAGCTGTTGCGATACCTCGGGATGAGAGTCCATGTAGCGATCGGTGCTCGCCAGCGGATGCGCACCGTTCCATCCGCCATGGTTCCATTCGCCATGATTTTCGTAGTAACGCTCACGAGCCATGAAGCGGTCGGGATGATGCAGCAAATCGTCGCGGACTTCCGGATGGTTCCTTAGGTACTCGTCGAGGCCGGGATGAGTGGCTAGGAACTGCGGGTTGTCGGCTAGCCGCGGATCATGGCCGAGTTGCTGTGCCACCTCGGGATGCTCGTCGAGGTAACCGTTATCAAAGCGGCCGACCGGACCAGCATGGGCGGCAGTGGCGATAGTGCCGGCGAAAGCTATCGCCGCCAGGATTGCAAGTGATTTCTTCATAGGCGATCTCCTGTCGAGTATGAGTTTCTGATTAGCGTCTCTGTCAATATTGTTTCTTCGATGACGGTTGGACGGAGTGGGTGAGGGATTCGTTTACGGGAACCTAACCCCGACCCCTTCCCTTGAGGGCAGAGGAGCAATCGCGAAAGGGCGTGTAAACGAATCGTAAGGTTGTTTCGTCAAATACGTCGGGAAATTGTAGCATCGGTCCTGCGGGCCGGCCGTATTGACTTGATGGGCCTTGGGACTGATTACGGTGGATCCTTCGGATGAGGAACTTTGCAGGAGAATCGCCGCGCGCGATGCGGACGCATTCGAGTTCATGGTGGACCGCCACCAGGCCCGCGCATACCGGCTTGCGTCGTCGATCCTCGGCAATGAAGCCGACGCGCGCGACGTTTCGCAGGACGCATTTATCCGGCTGTACGAATCTGCCGGTCGCTTCGATGGGCGATCGCGCTTTTCGACGTGGTTCTACCGCATACTGGTCAACTTATGCATCGACCATCAGAGGCGAAATCGATGGTGGCGACGGCTGGCGCCGCTTGCGACGCCCGGCGGCGACGACCCCGACGAGCGCGCTTTCGATCCGCCGTCGAGCGAGGCCGGTCCCGAAGGCGAGGCGATGTTGAAGCAATCGATAAGCCGTCTTCGTCCCGCGCTGGAAAAGCTCTCGCCGCAGCAGCGCGCCGCTGTGTTGCTGCAGACGCAGGAAGGTTTTACCAGCCGCGAGATAGGCGAGGTGCTGAAGTGCTCGGAGAACACGGCGCGCGTACATGTGCATCGCGGGATCGCGCAGCTCCGGAAGTTGCTGCAAAACGACTGAGTAATCGAAAAGTGACTGAGTATACGACTGACTAATTGAGAGACTACTGACTACGATGCCGGCTATTCATCCAGAGACCGAAATCGTGCCCTATCTGCGCGGAGAGTTGAGCGCGGACGAACACGCGCGGGTCAGAGCGCATCTGGAGGGATGCGCGCAATGCCGCGAGACAGCGGATGCGTCGTCGGCGATACTGTCGAATCTCGCGCGCGCAGCCGACGAGGTCCGCGAGCCGAATTGGGCCGCGTACCGGGGCGAGCTCAGACGCAAGCTGCGCGCGGCGCAGGAGAATCGCGGGCGCGCGCGCGGGCGATGGTGGACCGATCTTCGATTGACGGTCCTCGGCTGGCCGTCGATGGCGATGGGCGCAGCGGCGGTCGCGGTGCTCGCGATCGCAATCGTCATGCATCGCGGACCCGCAAATCCGCCAGCGCCGGGAGTCGATCAGCTCGAGCTGCAACAGGAGCTGAGCAGTGCGGATGTCGGCCTGCTGGCCAACTATCGCGTCGTCGAGCATCTCGATTTGCTCGAGAACTACGACGTGATCGAGCATCTGGACGAGCTGGGGCCTGGAAATCGCCAGACCAATGAAACTCCGTCGTAAAGCGACCGCAATCATGCTGTCAGCGGCCATGCTTGTCGGTACCGAAACGGGAAGGATTTCGGCGCAGGACACGACGCCCGATTTGAGAATGTTGATGAACCTGGACCTGTTCGAGCCGCGCACCAATGAAGCGAAAGGTGCGCCGTCGTCAGCTGCATCTTCAAGTCCGCCAACTGATGACTCGATGCTGACTCAGATACGCACGCTCGACGCGATGGGGTACCTGGGAACTCGCGCAGATGCGGGTAGGAACGGCGAATCGGCTCCCAGAGCTGCCGTCGGCAACCCACCTGCCGCCGATGTCGCGCCCGCCGAGGCACCCGCGCAGCGCCCCATACCGGCGAGCCAGCCCAGCAACGACGTCGAAGGGCCACTGCCATGACGCGACGTCGACGCATCGCCGGCGTATTCATGTTCGCGGTGTTGGTCCTATGCGGATGGCGTCCGGCGGTTCCCGCCTATGCGCAATCGCCGGCGGCATCAGTAGAGCCGTCGAACGAAGCGGAGCGCGCTCTCGTCGCGCAGCATCCATACGAATGGGCGCAGCTCAACCCGGAGCAGCGTCAGCGCGTGCTCGAGAACTATCGGCGCTGGCAGGCGATGCGTCCCGAGGAGCGGCAACGGGTGCAGCAGAACTTCCAGACGTTCCGCAATCTGCCGCCGGAAGAGCGCAGGCGAGTGCTGGAAGGATTGCGCAAATGGCGTCAGCTTCCGCAAGCGCGCCGCGAAGAACTGCAGCAGAGCTACGCGCACTGGCGCGGCCTGCCGGCCGATCAGCGCGAGCGGGTGATGAAGCGATACCAGCAATTCGAGCAGTTACCGCCGGAGCAGCGCGAAAAGATGTTGACGAACTATCACCGTTGGCAGCAGATGACGCCGGAGCAACGGCGCGAAGCGCGTCGGCGGCTAGGATTGTGGCGCCAGCATCCGCGGCCAGGGCCGTAGGATAGAACTCAGAAGAACTTAATCTAAATGTGAAACCCGCGGTGGGTTTCAGCAGGGGTGCCCCCTGCACCCAGTACTAAGAAAGGATGCGGGCTCGTCCGGATCCTAACCTCTCCTCGGACAATGGGAGGTTAGGACTTGAGCCAACTGCGTGGATCGAATTGTTTTGAGTCTTCTGTAAACGACCCTGCCGTCGGGCGCGTCCTACATCTCGAATCGCAAATGTTTTCTGGTCGATCGCGCGGGGCAATCGACTAACACTGAGGAGGAAAATCTTTATGTTTCAATCACGACGAAAATGGCCGGCCGCACTATTCGCTGCGCCACTTGCGCTTTGCGTGGTATCGGGAATGGCGTGCGCGCAAACGTTCGACGCACCACTGGTCCAATGCAAAGCGGTTATGACGCCCGCCGCGCTGACGACCTGCGCGCCGGTCCAGGATCCGCTCCAGCGAGGCGGAGCCACGGTCAACAATCAAGGCGACGTGACGGTCATAGTGGTAGGGGCCGCGACCAACACCATGTACTCCGTCAGTTTCGTCTCGAATGACGGCACCCAGACCCTTTCGCTTGGCACGCTGAAGACTGGTGCGGATGGAAACGGCGCTTTTCGAAAGGATGCATTTTTCAAATTCGGGACCGTCGGCGCCGGCAATGTGGTCCTGAGTAGCGGCGGTAGCGAGGAGTTCGTTACCGGGCTATCGATCTCGAGCAACGGTCTCGAGTCGGCGCGTGATTTCCAGCCGGCCCTCGTGCGCTGCACGGATGTGACCGTGCCGGGGACTCTTTCCAATTGCGGCAGCGATTCTTTGACCTACGGCCACGTCGATGTGGAAAACGACGACGGCGCCCTTTCGATCCATGTGTCGGGCGCACGGCCCGCGACGAGTTACACGGCGATCCTCCTTTCGCCGGGCGGTACGCCGACCCCGCTCGGAACACTTGGCCCGACCGACAAGGCTGGAAACGGCACGCTGTTTGTAGACCCTGAATTTACGCCAAGTACGATCGGCTCGGGATCAGTCATACTGCAGAGCGGCGGCACGAGCGAGTTCGTGTCGGGATTCAAAGTAGATGAGAAGTTCGTGGCGCCGAAAGTCTCGGGGTCGACCCTCGTTCCATGTGGAACCGTAACGGATCCGATTCTTGCGAATTGCGGCAGCGATCCGCTGGATGAAGGGTTTTACAAAGTGGAAGCGGGCGGCCGGGTCAGCGTAGCTTTGGTGGGCGCGAGTCCCAACACCAACTACGAGTTGTTCTTCCGGCCGCTCGACGATTCAGGTGACATGGATACGGGCATCGCGATATCGACCAACGCCGAGGGCAACGCCGTGACGGGTCCAAAGAAGTACTTCACGGCGAACACGGTGGCCGCGGGCACGTTCGTGGTGAAGGAGCAGGGCAAGGAAGCTGGCCTGGATCAGTTCGTGGCTGGATACGAACTACACTGAAGCTGGAGATCGCGGCGATCGGCGGGCGGCTCGATCACTCGAGCCGCCCGCTTTTTCTCAGGGCGCGGTGCGGTCGAGCGAGCGATACTGAATCGCCTCGCTCACATGATGCGCGGCGATTGCGGTGGCGCCGTCGAGGTCGGCAATTGTGCGCGAGACTTTCAGGATGCGCGTGTAGGCGCGCGCGCTCAGGCCGAGGCGGTTGATGGCGAGCTCGAGCAGGCGCTCGCCGCCGGCCTCGATTTGACAATGCAGGCGGAGATCGCTCGCGCGCATCTGCGCGTTGCAGAAAAACGGCATCCCAGCGAAGCGAGCGAGCTGAGCCTCGCGTGCGCGATTGACGCGCTCGCGAATGGCGAGCGACGGCTCTCGCGCGACGCGATCGGTGAGGTCCTTGTACTTCACGGCGGGCACTTCGATGTGAATGTCGATGCGATCGAGCAGCGGCCCTGAGATGCGCGAGCGATAGCGCTGAATCGAGATTGGCGAGCACGAGCATTCGTGCTGCGGATCGGTATAGAAGCCGCACGGGCACGGGTTCATCGCGGCCACCAGCATCACGGAGGCGGGGAAGGTGAGCGTGCCCATCACGCGCGAGATGGTGATGCGCGCGTCCTCGAGCGGCTGGCGCAGCACCTCGAGCACGTTCTTGCGGAACTCGGGCAATTCGTCGAGGAATAGGACGCCGTGATGCGCGAGGCTGACTTCGCCGGGCCGCGGAATCGAGCCGCCGCCGATGAGTCCGGCGTCGGAGATGGTGTGATGCGGCGCGCGGAAAGGGCGCGTCGTGATTAGCGCGCGTCCGTCCATCAGACCCATCACGGAATGCACCTTGGTGGTCTCGATGGCCTCCTCAAAAGTCATTGCGGGCAGGATCGAGGGCAGGCGCTTGGCGAGCATCGTCTTGCCCGAGCCCGGCGGGCCGATCATCAGAACGTTATGACCGCCGGCGGCCGCGACCTCGAGCGCGCGCTTGGCCTGCTCCTGGCCTTTGACCTCGCTGAAATCGACGTCGTAGACGTTTGCCGAGCCGAACGTTGCGGGGAGATCGGCCGGGATCGATTGGAGCGGACGCAGGCCCTCGAAAAACTCGAACGCCTCGCGCAGGCTCTCGACGCCCAGCACCGCGGTGCCCTCGCCGACCACGGATGCCTCCGACGCATTCTCACGCGGGAGCATCACGCCCGCGAACTTTCCGGAGCGCGCGAGCAACGCGGTCGGCAGCGCACCCTTGATACCCTTGATGCGCCCGTCGAGTGCGAGTTCACCGAGCACCAGGTAGGCGCGCAGGCGCGCGCGATCTTTCAACACATTTTGTGCGGCGAGAATTCCGAGCGCGAGCGGAAGATCGAACGCCGAGCCTTCCTTGCGCGTGTCGGCGGGCGCGAGGTTGATCGTCATCTTGCGAGTGGGGAAATCGAAGCCGGAATTTTTCAGCGCTGACTTCACGCGATCGAGCGCCTCCTTGACCGCGCCCTCGGCCAGGCCGACCAGGCGATGCGGCGGTACTCCGGCGCCGATGTCGATTTCGACTTCGATCGGGAACGCGTCCACGCCAACCAGTGCGCTCGATATTACGCTTGCATGCAATTGTGTCACTCGCTGCTAACAGCCAGTTGACAGTAGCGCAACCAGAGCC
This sequence comes from Binatus sp. (SeqCode), assembly GCA_049590495.1. Classification (GTDB taxonomy): domain Bacteria; phylum Desulfobacterota; class Binatia; order Binatales; family Binataceae; genus Binatus. Next base: position 890 of record JBAWCX010000415.1, on the reverse strand, counting down.
CGCGAGCGATGCGTGTTATCCGGGATACATTGTTACCTGGGGGACACGTTAGTCGCGCGGGGGCCGTGCGCTCTCATGAAGCGGCGCCAGATTTGGCGCGCTTGTTGATCGTAGTCCGTCATGGTGCGGATCAGGGTCGCGAGCGCGCGATTCGGCATCAGCTCTTCGGGCAATATAGGATCGAGATTGATATGCCGGATGACGTCGCGGCCGAGCACCATCGATTCCGCGGCGGCCGTGTCGAGCGCGATTCGCTCGAGCCTGGCGCTGCTGGCGAGCAGCTCGCCGGTGAGTGCGCGGTACGTCGCGAGCATCGCGGCAGTGTCCCACAGCCTGGTAGCCTTCGCGCGCAGCTCGTCGTCGAGGTCGTGCAGGCCGGCGACCAGCGCGTCGGGATGAAGACCGAGAGCGCGCAGGTGATCGCGCAGTTCGGCTGTCGAGTCGCGCAGATTGGCGGGGCGGATCCACAGACCGCCTTGAAGTTCGCGAAAGCCGCGGAGCCGCATCGCGCGTTCATGACGGCGGAGCGCGGCGCGATCGCTGCGCGGGACTGCGGCGTCGAACACCCCGATCCACGCGCCGGACCACGGCTTGGCGAGATTGTCGACGTGCCGCCATTTGCGAACTTCGTCGCGCATCGCCTCGCCCGACGGACTCAGACGATAGCGGCCGCGTCCCGAGTTGGCGGCGACAGATTGCTCGACTAGCCGCGTCAACGCCATCCGCAGGCTCTGCTCTGAGAAGCCCAGCGCGGCGCCGACGCCTAGAATTTCCTGCGCTGAAATCTCGCGCGGGTAGCGATTGGAGAGGAAGTCGACCACCAGCTCGCGCGCCGTGAGGTGTCTCGGTACATAACGAAGATTTGCGGTCGTTGCCATTCTCTGTTATAT
>JBAWCX010000414.1:0-3450 GCA_049590495.1 Binatus sp. (SeqCode) | reverse complement strand
GCCTCTACATCTACAGCGAAGAGGAAATTTTCGGCGAGCCGCGCGCGCGCCGGCGCCGGCGTCCGAGCGCGAAGGGCGCGCTGCTCAATCTCGAGGAGCTGAAGCCCGACGACTTCGTCGTGCATATCGATCACGGTATCGCGAAGTACCGCGGCTTGCGGCACATGAAAGTCGCCGACGTCGAGGGAGATTTTTTGAATCTCGAATATGCGGGCAACGACACGATGTACGTGCCGGTCGAGCGCATAAATCTCGTTCAACGATACATCGGCGGCGACAACGCGGAACCCAAGCTCGACAAGCTCGGCAGCGGCTCGTGGGAAAAGGTAAAGCGGCGCACGCGGCAGGCGGTGCTCGCGATGGCGGCCGAGCTGCTCGACATTTATGCGGCGCGCGAGGTGATGGAAGGGCACGCGTACCCGGCGCCGGGCGCTGACTACGAGGAGTTCGCGTCGCGCTTCGAGTTCGAGGAGACTCCCGACCAGCAGTCGGCGATCGACGACGTCATTCGCGACCTGACGCGCGCGAAGCCGATGGATCGGCTGATCTGTGGCGACGCGGGCTTCGGCAAAACCGAAGTCGCACTGCGCGCGGCGTTCATCGCGGTGATGGATAGCCGGCAAGTCGCCGTGCTCGTGCCGACGACGATCCTCGCCGAGCAGCATTGGAACACGTTCCGCGAGCGCTTCAAGGATTACCCGGTGCGCGTCGAGATGGTCTCGCGGTTTCGCAGCCACAAGGAAAATCGCGCCGTGATCGAGGAAGCTGGGCGCGGCAACGTCGACATCGTCATCGGCACGCATCGCCTGCTGTCGAGCGACGTGCAGTTCCCGCGGCTGGGCCTGCTGGTGATCGACGAGGAGCATCGATTCGGCGTGGTGGACAAGGAGCGAATCAAGAAGCTCAAGAAGCTGGTGCCAGTGTTGACGATGACGGCGACGCCGATTCCGCGCACGCTGCACATGGCGATGCTCGGCATCCGCGATCTCTCGGTGATCCAAACGCCGCCGCCGGACCGGCAGGCGATTCGCACCTTCGTCGCGCATTTCGACGACGCCACAATTCGCGATTCAATCCTTCGCGAGCTGAATCGCGGCGGCCAGGTGTTCTTCGTTCATAATCGCGTCGAGAATATCGACTACATGGCCAGTCATCTGCGCTCGCTGGTGCCCGAGGCCAGGACCGCGATCGCGCACGGCCAGATGAAGGAGCGCCAGCTCGAAGACGTGATGCGCGACTTTATCGAGAAGCGGGTCAACGTGCTGGTCTGCAGCGCGATCATCGAATCGGGCCTCGACATTCCCAACGCGAACACGATGATCATCAATCGCGCCGATCACTTCGGTCTCGCGCAGCTATACCAGTTACGCGGCCGCGTCGGGCGCTCGCGGCAAAAGGCTTACGCATACCTGCTGATTCCCGGCGAGCACATCATCACGCGCGACGCCAAGCGGCGAATCGATGCGCTGCGCGAGCTGGTCGAGTCGGAGAGCGGCGGCGGCTTCAAGCTGGCGATGGCCGACCTCGAGCATCGCGGCGCCGGCAACCTGCTTGGCCATGAGCAACACGGAGAGATCGCGGCGGTCGGGTTCGAGCTCTATACCGAGATGATGGAAGAGGCGATCGCCGAGCTGCGCGGCCAGCCGAGTCGCCCCGACTTCGAGCCCGAGCTGCGCATCGCGGTGCCCGCATACATCCCCGAGGCTTACGTTTCCGACGAGAACGAGCGGCTGGTGCTCTATCGGCGGCTCGCGCGGGCGCAGAGCGAGGCGGATCTCGGTGAGATTCGCGACGAGATGCGCGATCGGTTCGGCCCGGTGCCGACGCTTATCGAAAATCTGATCGCGGCGATGAACGTGCGGCGTCAGATGAAGCAGCTTATGATCGTGAGTGCGATTCTCAAGGGCACGCAGCTGGAGATCAGATTTCATCCCGACGCGCCGGTGGATACCGCACGGCTGGTCAAGCTGGCGGATCAAAATCGGCGCACGATGCGGTTGACGCCGTCGTACCAGGTGATCGCGCGAATCGAGCCCGCGGAGTACGAGCAACTGTTCGCGCAGCTCGACGGCGTCTTGCAGGCCCTGGCGGGCTGTGAAAAGTTGGAAAACTGGTCGGCCGCGAAAGTCGGGCCGGCCGTCAACTAGATTGATGCATAACAGAGGATTGTTCCCGCGGGCCGGCGCGCGATGCGCCAGCGGCGGTGCCGACCGCGGCGGTGCCGTCGTGGCGGCGGCGTTGCTGGCAATTTTCCTTGCCTGCGCGGTCTCGGGCTGCTCGATAGATTTTCTCAACCCCAATTCTTTCGGTTACTCGCTGCTGAAGCAGGCAGCCTCGGCCTCCGCCAACCCGCCACAGGCGCCATCGGTGCCGCGGGAGGGCGAGGGAGCGTCCAACCCCACGCGGACGGCGAAGATAGTTCCGGCTTCGGATGAGGCGGTCGCCGATGCGAAAAATGACGAACCGCCGCCGCCACCGCCGGCTGCGGTAGAACCCGCGCCCGATGCCGACGAGGAGACCCAGGCGAGCGCGCCGGCGGTGGACCGAATCGTCGCCAGCGTTGACGGTGATCCGATCACGATGCGGGAGGTCAAGGATTTCGCGTCGCAGCATGGCCAGCCGATCGAGACCGACGATTTCGCTTCTTCGGACACCGCCAAGACGGCGGTGAAGGCGTTGATCGGCGAGAAATTGCTCGAGCAGGAAGTGAAGAAGTACGATGACAAGGTCGACGACGAGCAGATCGACAAGTACATCACGCAATTGCGGATGGACAAGCACTTGAGCGATGCGGAATTTCGCGCGCAACTCCAGGCGAGCGGGATGAGCTATGATGAATTGCGCAAGCGGGCGCGGCTGGATCTCGAAAAAGCAATGATGATCGAGTCCGAAGTCCGCGCGAAAATCAACGTGCCCGACGCGGACATCAAGGCCTTTTACGACGCTCACAAGGCAGACTTCACTATCACCAAGGAACGTCTCAAGCTCGCGCAGATTCTGATTGCGCTGCCGGCCAACCCGACGCCGGCGCAAGTGTCCGCCGCGCAGAAGAGGGCCGAGATGGTTCGTGCGCGCGCCGCCAAGGGCGACGACTTCGGCGATCTGGCGCGCGTCTATTCGGACGACGATTCGAAGTCCAGCGGCGGCGAACTCGGATGGTTCGCGCCGTCCGACGTGATGGATCAGATCCTGGCCGCAGTGAAACCGCTCAAGCCCGGCGAAGTCTCGGCGCCGGTTCGCACCAGCCACGGCATTCATATCGTCAAGCTCGAAGAACACGAAGTGCCGGGCCTCGTGCCGCTCAACGACGTCAAGGCGCAGATTCGCGCAGAGCTGGTCGATCAGCAATCCAGCGCCCAGCTCGAGAAGTGGATCGAGTCCGATCTTGTCAAGCAGCACTACGTCGAGACCATGTACTAGATGATGGCTGCGCTCAGACGAAAGACGCCG
>JBAWCX010000413.1:0-3636 GCA_049590495.1 Binatus sp. (SeqCode) | reverse complement strand
GGATAGCGTTTCAAGTCCCACCCGGATGCCATCCGAGAGCCGCTTCTCGCCGGACGGCATCACGGAGTAAATCTTTTCCAGCGCAAGCGAGTGACTCGTAGTGAATGGCTGCGCGAGAGTTACCTCCCCGAGCGGCGGTTGGTTCACGCTCTGGTAGGTACCACCGATCAAAACAAGGGCGACCTCGTCGCATTCGTTAAGTTGGCTGGCGGCCTGGTTCAGGCCACTTCGCACCCTCGCAACTTCGTCGGGCGAGAACACGACGGTCTTCCGGTACATGCTTCCGGAAACGTCGCCGACGATGACCAGCGAAACCGGGGTCGTGAGGCTGGATTCCTGGCGAAAATAGACGATGGGTGCCGGCTTGGCGCCGGACCGCACTGTGAAGTCGGTTTGCTTCAATCCGCTGATCGGTTCGCCTTCCGCATTGGTCACCGAAACCGCTAGCTGCGCATAGCCGGGCGTGGAGAGCGCGCGTGCGGGCGCCAGATCCGTAGGACGACAGAGGTCGAGCGGCGCGGACACCTGAGGCGCCGGAGATGACGAAGTCGTGGCCGTCGTTCCGGCGCTCGGAGTTCCGGGCGCAGGCTGACTCGCCGCTGTGCAACCCGCGAGTAGGCCCGCCGAGATCAGCGCTGCCAGCATCCGCAGAGAGTATCGATGGCGCACTTCCTCAATCCTGCGATATTTCGTACCGCAGCCTTATGCTTTCGTCAAAGGCCGACGTTAACTGCCTGTGATGCGAGCACTCCGCTAACAACCTCCTGACCGTCCTGAGGGAAGCCGAGAGGAGGTCACCCCTGCCGAAGTCAGTCTCAAACCCACCTCGTGTTTCAGACTAAATTAGTTCCCCGTCTCCATTGACGCGCGTAACCGCACCGTTGGTAGATTAAAGTGCATTTTATTTCGACTGTCCGAGTGACAATGAACGCATGGCGTCGGATTCAGAACGTCCGCTGAAGGGAATTCGCGTGATCGACCACGCCGGCGAGTACGGCGAGCTATGCGGCCGGCTGCTTGCGGACCTCGGTGCTGAGGTCATCCAAGTCGAGCCGACGGGCGGAGCAGCCTCGCGTAATATTCCGCCTTTTCACGGCGACATGAGCTTGTATTTCGCGGTCCGCAATCTCGGCAAGAAAAGCGTCACGCTCGACCTGGAATCCGCCGACGGCCGCCGGCGCCTCGACGGTCTGCTTGACGCCGCCGACGTATGGATCGAGTCGCACCGCGCAAGTGATCTCCATCGTCGCGAAATTCTCGCTCGTCACCCTTCGCTCATCATCACCTCGATCACCCCTTTCGGACTGACCGGCCCATATCGCGACTACGCCGCCACCGACGCGGTCCTCGTCGCGATGTCGGGATTGCTCTTCCGCTCCGGCGTGCCGGGCAAGCCTCCCCTGTTGTCGCCGGGCGCGCTCGCCTACGACATCGCGGGCACGACGGCGGCGTTCGCCACGGTCGCGGCGTTGTGGGATCGCACGAAGACGGGACGCGGCCAGCATCTCGATGTATCCGTGATGGAGGCGGCGGCGCAGACCTCGGACTGGGCGCTGCCGAACTTCAGCGCGACGAAAGCCCACGGCGGCACATACTTCGAACTCCGTAGCGGCGACGCACCGCTCTACACGATGTACAGATGCGCCGACGGCTACGTCCGCCTGATCATCGTGAGCGCGCGGCAGTGGCGCGCGATGCGCGCGTGGCTCGGCGAACCGCAGGTCCTCCAGGCCGACCACTTCGACCATCTGCTGGCGCGGATGTCGATCCAGACGGACATTCTCGATCCGATGTTTGCGGATTTCTTCAAAGACAAGACCAGGCTCGAACTGTCGCGCGAGGCGCAGCGCCGCGGCCTCGCGATGACGCCGGTGCTGAGTCCCGACGAAGTGCTCGCGGCGGATCATTTCGCGGCGCGCAAAACTTTTCGCGATTCTGAAGCGGCGGACGGCGTGCGCGGCCCTGTCGCCGACGGCTTCTTCATCCTCGACGGACGCCGTCTCGGCTTCACGGGCCGCGCTCCAGCCATCGGCGAGCATGATCGCGACACGCTGACGCTTGTCACGAAGTCCGCGCCGGCCGCGAGTACTGCGCAACGCGGACATCCATTCACCGGGCTGCGCGTGCTGGACTTTGGAATCGGCGGCGTCGGCGTCGAAGCTGGGCGGCTGTTTGCCGAATACGGCGCGGACGTGATCAAAATCGAGACGCGCGCGCACCCCGACTTCATCCGCGCCATATATGGCACCGAAATGAATCCGGCGTTCGCCTCGTCGAGCCGATGCAAGCGAAGCTTCGGGATCAATCTGCGCACCGAGCACGGACGCGAGATCATCAAACGTCTCGTCGCGGTCTCTGACGTGGTCATCGAGAACAGTTCGACCGGCACGATGGAAAAGATCGGGCTGGGGTATGAGCAAATGCGCGAAATCAATCCGCGCATCGTATTTGCTTCGAGCCAGCTCATGGGCGCGAGCGGTCCGTGGAAAGATTGGATCGGTTTCGGCCCGAATAGCCGCACGGCCGGCGCGATGACCTGGCTGTGGAACTTCCCCGAGGGTGGGATGCCGCCGGGGTCGGGCGCGATTCATCCCGATCATCTCGCCGGCCGCGTGCTGGCTCTGGGAGCGATCGCCACTCTGCTCGCGCGCGAGCGTAGCGGCGTCGGCGGCCATCTTGAGGTGGCGCAGGTCGAAGTGATTGTCGGCCTGCTCGCCGATCTGATGCTCAAGGCGTCGCTCGAGCCGGGCGCCGCCCAGCCGCAAGGCAATCACAACGGTCGAGGCGCGCCCTGGGGCGTCTACCCATGCGCCGGCAACGAGCGCTGGTGCGTAATCACCATTCGCAGCGATGACGATTGGGGTAAATTCCGTGCGGCGCTCGGCGATCCGGGCTGGGCGCGTGCGCGCGAATACGAAACTGCGCGCGGGCGAATCGAAGCTCGCGCGGAACTTGATCGACGCGTGATCGAATGGACCTCCACGCGCAGCGATCGCGAAGTGACCGACATCCTGCAACGTGCCGGCGTGCCGGCCGGGTTCATGATGTATGCGAGCGACATGCCCGATGACCCGCATCTGCGTGCGCGCGGCTATCCTCAACCAGTGGATCAGCCGGGAGTGGGTGCGATGATGTTCGAGGGGCCGGCCTTTCATGCGACGTCGATTCCCGATCCGATCATCGCGCCGGCACCCGCGCTAGGTGAGCATACACGCCAGATCTGCCGGACGATTCTCAAGATGGAGGACGCGGAAGTGTCGAGGCTGGTCGCCGAAGGCGTCCTCGAAGAGTCCGAGGGCAGGCGCGATTGAAGAGGCCGTCGCATCACGAAGCGTGACGCACTTCACACTGCCTGACCTGCGCACCATCCGCTTGACCACGCCCATTGGAAATTGTAGCCGCCCAGCCATCCCGTCACGTCCACCGCTTCGCCGATGACGTACAGACCGGGTACGGCGCGCGCCTCCATCGTCTTCGAAGAGAGCGCCGCGGTGTCGATTCCGCAGACCGTCACCTCGGCTTTGGGCCATCCCTCGGAGCCCGTGGGTTTGAGCTGCCATCGTTTCATCCGAGTCGCCAGTTCTGAAAGGTTGCGGTCCGGAATATTCGCGATCGATAAATTGGACGCCGCAGGAC
>JBAWCX010000412.1:0-25627 GCA_049590495.1 Binatus sp. (SeqCode) | reverse complement strand
CATTCGATCGAACGCGTCCTCGCCGCCCAACTCGCGATTCACCTTCGAGTGATCGACCACGTCGTAGCCATGAGTACTGCCCGGCGCGGCCTGGAAATAGGGCGAGCAATAGAGATGGTCGATACCCAGTTCTTCCAGGTATGGGACAATCTTCGCCGCATCGTCGAAGCCGAAGTGGCTATTCAGTTGGATGCGGTAAGTTGATTGCGGTTCACGCCACACGGCGCATCACAACCAGCGATCGGGAGTTGACATTGATCTTGGTTCCGGCGGCGCGCTGCCAGTCCTCGTCGGCCGGCTTGCCGTTCGCGGTATCGAGCACTCGGCTCCAGCTCTGTCCCCATATTTCCGGCGGCAAGACAAATTCCACGGGCTCCCAGTGAGCGTTGAAAATCAGGTAGAAGGACTCATCCAGTATGCGCCGTCCGGCCGCGTCAACGGTAGGGATTTCCTCACCGTTCACGAACATCCCCAGCGATTTCGCGAAACCTGCGCCCCAGTCCTCGTCGGACATCTGCTCTCCGTCGGGGCGAAACCACGCAAGATCGCGGACGTCGCTGCCGCGAATCGATCTTCCCTGGAACCATTTTGGCCGCCGAAATACCGGATGTTCCTTTCGAAATTCGATGATTTGTTCGGTAAACTTTAACTGTTTGTCATCCACATTTTCCCAGTCCAGCCACGAGATTTCATCGTCATGGCAATAGGCATTGTTGTTGCCCCGTTGAGTTCGGCCGAGCTCATCGCCTGACAGCAGCATGGGAACGCCCAACGACAGGAAGAGCGTTGCGATGAAATTGCGCTTCTGACGAGCGCGCAACACGTTTACGTTGGGGTCCTCGGTGGGGCCTTCAAAGCCGCAATTCCACGATCGATTGTTGGGTTCGCCGTCGCGATTTTCCTCACCATTGCTTTCATTATGACGATCGTTGTAGCTTACCAGATCGGTCAGAGTGAAGCCGTCGTGGGCGGTTAAAAAGTTGATGCTGGCGTAAGGTTTGCGCCCGCCCGATTCGTACAGGTCGGAACTTCCGGTCAGTCGCGATCCGAACTCGGCCAGACTTCGGTCGGAGCCGCGCCAGTAGTCTCGTACACAGTCGCGATATCGGCCGTTCCACTCCGACCATAGCACCGGAAAGTTACCGACCTGGTAGCCACCTTCGCCCAAATCCCACGGCTCCGCGATTAGCTTTACCTGCGACAGCGTCGGGTCTTGATGCACGATGTCGAAGAACGCGCCGAGACGATCGACCTCGTGGAGTTCCCTGGCCAGCGCCGCCGCCAGATCGAATCGGAATCCATCGACGTGCATTTCCGTTACCCAGTATCGCAGGCTGTCCATCAGTAACTGTAGCGCGCGTGGATGCCGCATGTTCAGCGTGTTGCCGCATCCAGTGTAGTCCATGTAGTAGCGAGCCTGCCCTTCAATGACCCGGTAGTACGCCGTATTGTCGACGCCCCTGAAGCAAACTGTCGGCCCCAGTTGATTGCCCTCCGCGGTGTGGTTGTAGACGACATCGAGGATGACCTCGAGGCCGGCGCTGTGCAGGGTCCGAACCATGTTCCTGAATTCAGCGACCTGATCGCCTTGCGAGCCCGACGCGGAGAAGCGCGCATCGGGGGCGAAGAACCCCAGCGAATTGTATCCCCAGTAGTTGGTAAGCCCGCGCTGCAGGAGATGCCTATCCGCCACCGAGTGATGAATCGGCATCAACTCGACTGAGGTAATTCCGAGCTTGGTCAGATACTCGATCGCCGCCGGATGCGCGAGGCCTGCATAGGTGCCGCGCAGGTCTTCCGGTATCTCCGGATGCAGCCTGGTGAAGCCTTTGACGTGCAGCTCGTAGATTATCGTCTCGTGCCATGGAATCCGCAGGAGGGCGTCGTTGCGCCAGTCGAAGTAGGGATCTACCACGACGCTCTTCGGAACGAATGGAGCACTGTCCCGATCGTCACGGCTCAGATCTGCGTCGGGATGACCTATCGTGTAGCCGAACAACGCATCGTCCCAACGAAGAAACCCGTCGATCGACTTGGCATAAGGATCAACCAGCAGCTTTGCCGGGTTGAAACGCAACCCCTTGTTGGGTTCGTAGGGCCCGTGGACCCTGTAACCATAGCGCAAGCCCGGCTTGGCGCCCTGCAAATAGATATGCCAGACCCGATCGGTCTGCTCGGTAATCGCTATGCGGTGGGTTTCGCGATTTTCATCCGAGTCTTCGTACAGACAAAGCTCCACGCCAGTGGCGCTTTCGCTGAACAGCGAGAAGTGGACACCTGCCCCATCCCAGTTCGCGCCCTGCGGATAGGGATTCCCCGGCATCGTTCTTATAGTGCCGTTCATGGGACCAAATTTTCTCGCTCGAGCACAATTGCTCAGCCTTTGTGGGAAGAAGTCGAGCTACCCCTATCAGCAAAAGCGAGGCCATCAGTTAACAGGCAAAATCATTAGCTTTAACTAGCGCAGTCACTCGTCTCAAGATGGATTATTGTAATTTTTTCCGACTTTTATCCCGATCCAGAATAAATTTCCCCGTCGGCGAAAATTGGACGAATCTACGCATTGCCGCTTGCCATCGATTCGACTCGAACAGGGAAAGCATCTTATTGCGTCTGTAAAAAATTCTGAATTCACTACGGCCGCTGAACATTCGCTAGGTGAGTCATAGTGTTCTCGGCGGCACATCGATTGCTTCGATCCTGAATCTCCAAGACCGAAAAATTCCGGATTTACGCGTCGATCAAACGTCGATGGGGAGATGGTTAAATGGCGCAAGCAGGCACGTCTGATCGCAATGAGACACCTGAAGCCACTTATTCTGCTATGCCGAAATTCGGCGACTCCAACTATGCCGCAGTGATTCTTGCCGGAGGAGATGGGCTGCGACTCAGTTCCTTCACTCGTGAGATCTATGGGCATCACATTCCCAAGCAGTTCTGTCCGCTGTTCCAGGGGGAGACCCTGCTGGAGCGGACCCAGCGCAGGGTTTCGCTGCTGATTCCAGCCGCACAAACCATCGCGGTGCTGAATCAGGAGCACGAGCAATTTTACTCCCCGCTGCTCGGCGCAACTCCATCCACAAATCTCGTAATCCAGCCGAAGAATCGTGGGACGGCTCCTGCGATCCTGTATGCGCTGCGTCACCTCATCGAAGATGGACACACTGGCCCGGTGGCGATTTTTCCGTCGGATCATCAGGTCAGCGACGATTCTAAATTTATGCTTCAGGTGGCCGCCGCCCTAAGCGCGGTCGAACTCTCACCGTGGTTGACTCTGTTACTGGGCATTACGCCGGATGAACCGGCGAGTGATTATGGATGGATCGAGCCTGGCGCGTCAGTCGCTCCGGCTCATCCGGTTCTCGGGCAAATCAGCCGAATTCGTGGCTTCTGGGAGAAGCCTTCGCCGGGCATTGCGCGCGATTTGTACCATCGCGGCTGTCTCTGGAACAGCTTTGTCCTCGTGGCAAACGCGCGGACACTCCTGTCGTTGATTGCGAGGGCGTTGCCCGCCGTTTACCGCGAATTCATTCAGATCCGATCGTTCCTTGGCATCGCGGCCGATGAGGAAATTGTTCGGACGATCTATCGAGAGCTGCCGTCAGTGGATTTTTCCGCAGGTCTGGTGGCCAAGTTCCCGACAGAATTCGCAGTTTCGCGGGTTACAGGTATCAGTTGGAGCGATCTCGGCGATCCCAAGCGCTTACTAGCGGCCATCTCGAGCGGCGACGGTCGCAGCATTTTTGGAGGAAACCAAAATGTCCCCAGAAGCCAAACTCTTGAAATTCCAGCCCGTCAGGAACGAACCAGCTGGCATAAAGCATTTCAAGGTCGGCGATGAAGGCCTAAGCGGCCCGGATCCGCGAGACTTTCCGGTTGCGTCCCAGGTGGCGAGCCTTCCCACCACTATACCTGACGAAGTCATCGATCTTTATGCTTTCCTGTTTCGCCAGAGGGGATTCCGTAGTCTCGGCATCACCTTCGAACAATTTTTGCTCGTGATCGCCACCATCGCGCCAGGTGAACTGTCCGCCCAGTGAGCTGGCCGGGAATTTTTCATCAGTTGAGTTTGGGAGAGAATTAATTGGATACCAATGGAAATTTCGGAGGTGCGAGCCGTTCGCGCTTGCGTATCGCGCAGATCGCTCCTCTTTACGAGAGCGTGCCGCCAAGGCTGTACGGCGGCACCGAGCGCGTCGTTTCCTACATCACCGAGGAACTTGTACGGCGCGGCCACGACGTCACGCTGTTCGCGGCCGGCGATTCTGATACGCGAGCGAATCTCATGCCCGCTTGTCCGCAAGCCTTGCGTCTTCTGGGCAAGCCCGACCTTGGCGCGTCGCTGCAATTGGCTATGCTTGCGGAGGTCTTCGAGACGGCTCGCGACAAGTTCGACATCGTCCATTCCCACATCGATTACTGGTCCTTCCCGTTTGCAAGCCTGACGGGAGTGCCAACAGTCTCGACGATGCACGGGCGCCTCGACATCCCCGAACTTCATCCGGTGTACCATCGATTCCCGGAAGCGGCCCTGGTGTCGATTAGCGATTCGCAGCGCGCGCCGTTGGCTCGGATGAACTGGACTGCCACGGTGCACCACGGCATGCCGCGCGACCTGCTTCGCTTCAACGCACAACGCGGAAAATATCTCGCCTTTATCGGACGCATATCGCCTGAAAAAGGCATCGACACCGCAATCGAAGTCGCGCTCAGGTCGGGAGTGCCGCTGAAGATCGCGGCCAAAGTCGACGCCGTCGATCGCCAGTACTTTGCCGACGTGATCAAGCCACGCATCCAGCCACCGATGATCGAGTACATCGGCGAAATCGACGACGTGCAGAAAAGCGAGTTTCTCGGCGGCGCACTCGCGCTGCTCTTCACGATTGATTGGCCCGAGCCGTTCGGCCTGGCCATGATCGAAGCGCTCTCGTGCGGCACTCCGGTCATCGCGCGCCCATGCGGCGCGGTCCCGGAAGTCATCAGGCCGGGAGTCACCGGATTTCTCGCCCGCGAGATCGACGATTTGGTCACGGCGGTCGGGAGAGTTGACTCGATTTCGCGCGAGCGATGCCGGCGCGAGTTCGAGGAACGCTTCACGTCCGAAGTCATGGTCGCGAAGTACGAACGCGTCTACCATCGGCTGATCGGCTCGGACGCGGTCGAGACACAATTCGAAACGCGGTTAGCCGCTGTCGGCCGATAGCTGATAGACTGCCAGCGGAGAGCGTCCGCCCTCGAGTCGAGGCGCTCACGACTACGCAACCATGGCAGAACGCAGGGCTACCGCGGAGCCGGCGCATACAGTCGTCAAAGTCGGCTCCGATTACTACGTGCTGGCCTCGTCGCTGGCCTCGCGACGCACCAGCCGCGTGCTCGCGAACGGGAGAAGTTTCGCCGTCTTCGAGGCCGCTGGCGACATCCTGGATTCCCCGCTCGAGGCACTGGGATTTTTCAACTCCGACACGAGGCATCTGAGCCGCTTTGAGATGCTCATCGCGGGCGCCGCGCCTTACTTTCTTAATTCCTATCTAAGTGACGATCGCGCGCAGTTCCGCGCCACCCTGACCAACGCCGATCTCGGCAAGCGAGGCAGTCCAGACTGGCTGCCGCGCAACTCGATCATGGTGAATCGCGGATGGGTCCTCGACGGCGCCGCGCTGTATCACCAGTTGGCGCTGCACAACTACGTGCGCACGGCGGTAGATATCGAGATCGACTTTTTTTACGGCGTCGATTTCGCCGACGTGTTTGAAGTGCGCGGCCTTCGTCGCGAACGTCGCGGTCAGATGCTGAATCCATCCGTCGATGGCGCCCGCGTCGAGCTGCGCTACCAGGGCCTCGACAACGCCACGCGTTCGACCGAGCTTCTCTTTGATTCCGCTCCCGACGAGATCGATGCAGAACACGCCGTGTTCCGGCTGCGCCTCGAGCCGGGCGAGGACCGCAAGCTCGAATGCCGGATCGCGGCTGCTGAACCGTTGCTCACCAACCCTGCCGCCCGTCGTGCCGCCAATTTCGACGCGGCGGTCGAAGAACGGCAATCCGAGCTTTCGCGATTCCGCAGCGGATGGGCCGGCATATCGGCGAGCAACAGCGAGTTCGCCTCGATGATTCGGCGCTCAGCCGTCGATCTGACGTCGATTATCACGCGCGCCGACGGCGACGGCGCGTTCATCATGGCCGGCGTTCCCTGGTTCGCCACGCTCTTCGGCCGCGACAGCATAGTCACCGCGCTGTCGATATTGCCTTTTCATCCTGAAATCGCCGCCCGAACCCTGCGCACGCTCGCGACCCTTCAGGGCGACACCGTCAACGAGGCGCGCGACGAGCAGCCCGGCAAAATCGTGCATGAGATGCGAAGCGGTGAGATGGCTGCCACCGGCGAAGTTCCGTTCGGACGATATTACGGCAGCGTCGATGCGACCCCGCTGTTTCTGTGGCTGTACGGCCGCTATGTCGAGTCCACCGGCGACCTCGGTCTTGCAGGCGAGCTCTGGCCCAACGTCGAGCGCGCTATCGAGTGGATCGAGCGATGGGGCGATCGCGACGGCGATGGCTACGTCAAATATATGCGCCAGACTCCGCGCGGCCTGGACAACCAGGGCTGGAAGGATTCCGCCGACGCCATCTTTCATCACGACGGCGAGCTTGCGCGTCCACCGATAGCGCTGGCGGAGGTGCAGGGCTACGTTTACGCGGCCTGCATGACTGTGTCATTGGTCGCAACTCTGCTCGGGCATGGTCGCGTCGCCGAGCGGCTGCTCACGCGCGCGGCCGCACTGAAGAAATCTTTCGAGCGCGATTTCTGGCTCGAGCGTGAGGGAATGATCGCGCTGGCGCTCGACGCCGACGGCCGCCCCTGCCGCGTGATGGCGTCTAACGGCGCGCATTGTCTTGCGACCGGGCTGGTCGAGGGCGAGCGTGCGGCCGCGATGTGCAAACGATTGCTGGCCGACGACATGTATTCCGGATGGGGAATCCGCACGCTCTCGCGCAACGAACAGCGCTACAATCCGATGAGCTATCACAACGGCTCGGTGTGGCCGCACGACAACGCGATGGCTGCGCTCGGACTCGCACGCGCCGGCGACTACGTTGGCGTGGGCAAGGTGCTCGAAGGTCTGTTCGACGCGTGTGAGCAGTTCAATACCTCCAGCCTCCCCGAACTCTTCTGCGGCTTCCGGCGCGAGGCGGGTCTCGGCCCGGTGCCGTATCCGGTGGCGTGTTATCCGCAGGCGTGGTCTGCAGCCAGCGTCTTCATGCTCCTGCAGGCGATGCTCGGGATGCGCGTGCTGGGCTTCGAGCGCCGCGTCATCTTCGACAGCACTCACTTGATTCCATCGTGGCTGGATTGGCTCAGCATCGACGGTCTGAAGGTCGGAAATGGCCGTCTCTCGTTCGTGATGCGGCGGTCTCCCAACGGCGCCGCAATCGAAGTAAAAGAAAAATCAGGCGGCGTCCGCGTCGAAGTGTGACAACTCCGTGAAAGCGGTTCTCTCTTCCCCGACTCATTTACTCGTTCGGCTCTTCTTTGCTAGGCGGCAGTTCGTCTTCTAAGAGCCGATATTTGTACTTGATCTTTCCCGCTATGCCGCTAAGACCAGGAAAGAGCGAACCTTCGTGAGTCCCCAGCCGGTACAGCGACCATCTAATATGTCGGAAGACTTCAGATGGAATTTCGATTTTCGTTAGCATCATATCCGCGTCTCTGATCGTCTCAAATTGTTCGAACCTGTTCATACGGGGATGCACCGTAAACACACCATCTTGTGCTTGGATGGTGCGGTAGACGTGTTCCGGGAAATATACGTAGACCTTAGCGATATCGAAGGGATCCTTAGAGTCCGAGATGACATCTGAAAACTGGTATGAGTACGCCCAAACAACCGCTGGAGCTTGATCTTTGGGTTGGTCTCTGACTGCGAACCAAAGCGCGACCAACGGATTTCTCGTCCAATCGATCATGCGGGTTGGCAGCCCGCCATGCTGTGCCAAAGCCAGCCATTGCAAACTGGAGAACTGCATCCGATCTAGAAAAGGAAGAGCCTCTCTTTTGAATTCCTCGAGCATTTTATCCTCGTCGGCACCCACGTGGTCAGCGTCGCGCGCTACCGACGGAAGTAGAGACCAATTCTCTCTTTGACCGCGAAAAATGACTTCGTATGTGGTGTAGAGCCAACACGCGAGGTGCACAAACTCAGCGACATGCCAGACTTCAAAAATCTTGCTGCCATGCTCGGTATTCCCTTTCCGATATTTGTCCACAGACTCCGTTTTAGACATAACCTCTGCAGCCCTCCTCACCTTGCTTCTTCACATTTTTCGGAAACTTCATCCCAGCCACCAAAATGCTCTGCAGTCGCCCGAAGAAGCTTGCGAGATCTTTCGCCGCAGATCTTATAGTGTTCGCAGATTAAGCCTTGAGTCCGTTCCGACATCTCAGGCCCACTTTGACCTAGGTTTAATATCGCTATTGTGCAGATTGCGGCGAGACCATGATCGATATCATCATTCGTAAACTCGTCCGTCGTTGTAGACGACGAGTCAGCTGTAGGCGATGAATCCGTCGTCGGCGCAGTTGGATTGTCTATGCTAGCAAGCCGAGCATAGTGGGCAACTTTTTGCTTATACAGCTGCTTGTAGGGCCGCAGTGCTGCTAATTGCTGATAGATCTTTAGGTTTGCATCGCGATCAGAGGCGGGAATACTTCGAGCTTCTTCGAGTAACAGATCTTCTTTAGCAGCTTTATCGCCTTCAGACATTTCGGGTTCAATCCACGCCTGTAGGGCAGACACATCGGTAGCGCTAACGTTGTCGGGGTGATCCCGCCCTGGTGTCATAAGCGTCCACAGCAAGAAGAAGGCTAGAACAGCTCCACCGACAACAAGGAGAACAACCAAGTAAGAGACTGAATCGGGCCGTCGCGCGGTGAGGCTCGCTCTCAACGGCTCTGGCTGTTCCACACTGATCAGCCGGGCTCTGTAACGAGCAGCGGAGCGAGCAGCCACAAATTTGGCCAAGACGATCACACCAACAATAAAAACGAGCTCCGAAGTTAGAACAAAGCCCACAAATCCCATAACTCAGGACTCCTGCCGGTCGTTTTCACCGACGCGCGCATAGTGCTGGTCTCTGAGCCGAATGACTGACAGATGCTTTGTCTTTGAGCAAGGCGAACACTTGAGTAACGCGGAAGAAAGGTGGCGAAGTCTGACGACTGGCTACTACCGCGGCGTCCCGGTAGGAGAGGGCGTCCTGGTAGGAGTGAGCGTCTCGGTCTGGGTGGACGTACCAGACGGAGTGGTCGTCCCGCTTGGACTGGACTTCTCAGCCGGCGTGGCCTTCTCGGTCGAAGAGGACGTCTCGGTTGGCGTCGAAGTCTGCGTTGTCGTCGGAGTAAGCGTCGGCGTCGCGGTTGGAGTGGATGTCGGCGTTGCGGTCGGAGTTGCCGACGGTGTTGGCAGGATCCAATTGATCGGCGCGCGAGCCCAGATGAGGGTGGCGCTGTGTTCGGCACGGGCTTCGGCCATTTCTCCGGCGGCGGCGAATTTGTTGGTCGTAGGATCGAAAATTTCCGCATCGGAGAGCGGCTTATAATCGGGATTCCATCCCCCCGCGAGCAGCACGGTTCCATCCGGCAACAGCGTCGCCGAGTGTCCCGAGCGCGCTTCGATCATTTTTGGTCCCGCGACGAACTTGCGCGACGCCGGATCGTAAAACTCACTGGAATTGTCGCCGTGGCCGCCCGCAATCAGAACCCGTCCATCGCCCAGCAGCGTCGCCGTGTGCCCGGCCCGGCTCTCAGTCATCTTGGGACCGGGGCGCACCGTTCGATGCGATTCGTCGAAGATTTCGCTAGTGTCGACCGCGCTGCTCCTCGCGAAGGGACAACCACCCGCAATCAGCACGCGCCCGTCCCCGAGCAGCGTGGCAGTGTGATACAGGCGATTGTCGTTGAGCTTGCCGGCAAAGTTAAACTTTCCTTTGGCGGGATCGTAAACCTCGAGCTTCAGGAATCCACCGCCCGCGATCAGCACGCTGCCATCGCGCAGCGGAGTTGCGGTCTGACCATGGCGGCTCGATGCCATCGAACCGGTTTCCGAAAAGGCGTTGGATGCCGGGTCGTAGAGCTCCGCCACGTTCGACTCGCCGCCGACGATTAGGACTTTGCCGTTATCCAGTGCCGTCGCTGTCGGCCCGTCGCGGGAATATTTCATGCTCGGCGCCGCAACGAACTTGCCGTCGCCCGCACTGAAAATTTCGGCGCTGCGCAGAACCCACGGCATCGCCGGACCGGGAAATATGTTGAGCGGTACCAGCAGCGTGTTGATGCCGCCCACGATCAAGACCCTGTCGATGCCGATCGCGGCGGCGGCGAATTGGTCGCGCCGCTCCTTCATCGAGGCGATCGGGAGGAATTGGCGCCGAACCGGATCGTAAATCTCGGCCGTGCTCAAAACCCCCGGCGTCTGTCCGGTCGGCCGATCGACGATACCCGTACCGCCGGTGATCAAGACCACAGGCTTGAGTGCAGAAGGCATGGCCGTGGGCGTAGGAGTCGCTCGGTGCGCGCGATGCGCTTGGCGCCGTTGACGCGCGAGCGCCGTCGCGCAGAATACGACGACGGCCACCGCGCACAAAATCGAAATGCGCACGATCCGGGCGGCGGTTAGCGAAGCTGTCCCGCGCTTTGTCATCCGCTCACCTGATCCACGGGCTGCGGGGAACGCCTGGCTTCTACCGGCGACGGATTGTGTCGAACTTTATCCCATTGCTCTTCAAGCGCCGCTTGCTCGAGCGTCAGTCCGCGGGTTTCATCGATGAACAACCCGAATATGATCGCGCTCGGAATGCCGAGCAGCGCGAAGTAGCGGATCACGTGCGCCAGCCCGCCGAGTGGTCCGATTAACGCCGCGATCAGCACCTGCGCGAGCATCGAGAATGCGGCGGCGGTGATGCCCTGCCAGCCAATCATCGTGGTGCGCAGCGCTGCGGGAAAAAGTTCGGTCGCTGCGGAGTTCGCTCCGACCGTCATTACGTCGGTCGCGACTTTGAACCAGCAATACACGACGACCAGCCACATGAATGGCCACTGCACGAACGGCGGCGGTCCCACGTAAAACGCGAAGGCGCCGAGCCACGCCGCGCCGCCCACATAGGCAACAGTCGGCACGCGCCCGAACCGTTCGGATGTCCACGCGCCCAGCGGAAATCCGATCATCCCGACTCCCATCCCCGTAACCACCAGCGTGCTGGCTGCCACTGGCGAGAGGCCGAGGATCGACACCGCTTGGAAGTAAAGCCAGCCGTTTACCGCCGTGCCGGCGATCGTGTCGAGCGCGGCGCAACTCAGCAGCGCGATCGAGCGGCGCCGATAAATCGGATGGAAAATGTCATAGATGTGACTGCGCGTCGCGGTTCCGCTCGAACGGGCGCTCGACCATTTCGATTGCGCGGGCAGCATCATGGCCACCGGCACGACCAGCAATACTCCGGCGACCGACGGCGCCAGCAGCCAGCGCCACGAATAGTTCCACGCCAATAAAGCGGGAATGATCAGATAGCCGAGCACGCCGCCGATTGCGCTCGCCAACGCCGCGGCCGCCTGCCCGCGAGCGCGCTGCTTGCCCGGAAGTTCCTCGGCGAGCAGCACGATCGCCGACGAGACTGATCCGCCGAGCAGCGCCGAAACCATTATCTCGCATGCAGCAAAAGCGTTGGCGGTGGGGGCCAGCGCGGCTCCAGCGCAGAACAGTGGTGCGAGCACCAGCGCTGTGAGAATCACTAGCCGCCGTCCAACGCGATCGGCCAGACGCGCGAGCAGCAACGAACCGAATGCCGATATCGCCATCCAGGCGAAGAGTCTGGCGAGCTTGCCCTCGTCCAGCGCAAAACTTTTCGCGATCCACGGCGACGCGATGCCGACAATCGACAGGGTATAGCCCTGGTAGAGCAACAAAATGACGATTGCGCCGACGGTGGTGCTCGCGCGCGAGCCGCTCCGTGGAGGATTTTGTGGCGAATCGCGAGCGGAAACCTTGTTTTCCGCTGCCTGCGAATTGGTCATTTGTTTCGCCACGAAAACGAAAACGCTCCCTGCCTAAATAGAAAGCGAAATCCACGCCAAGCCGCATTGAACTTCCATATCGGTTATCGATCCGACGAAATGGGCTGCGTCTTCTTTTCACAGGTGCGTCCAAAAAGAGCCGCGTCTAGCAAAAAACCTATGAGTAAATTCGACAACGCAACAGGCATGCGCGTTGCTTCTGCTACCGACAGCTTCCTCATAGGCGCTGGTCTAATTGTTGCGGTCAAAGTGTACGTGATGGAGCGGAACGTGGAAAAAATTTCCAGGTCTGTAATTTTTAGATTCGCCGGATTCGTCAGGCCCTATCTGCGCTTGGTGGTCGGTGCCGCTTTGATGGGCGTGGGCAAGTTCACGCTCCCGCTCGCGTTCCCGCTGGTCTTCAAGTACGTCATAGACGTCCTGCTGACTTCGCCGCCAAAGTTCGACGCCGTCATGCGCGTGATCGACCGCTTATGCGTCGCGCTTTCAGGTATGGCTGGCTACGCCGCAACCCCGACCAGCAAGCTCGCGGCGTTGAGCAGCGTGATGCTGATGCTCTACGGCGTTCAATCGCTCGCCAGCTTCTATCGCAACTATTGGGCGGGCATCGCCGGGAACCGGCTGATCTTCGATCTCCAGTGCCGCCTGTTCTCGCACCTTCAGAGTCTTCCTCATTCGTTCTTCGATCAGAATCCAAGCGGCGCTATCGTGTCGCGCGTCCTCAACGACGTTCAACAGGCCAACGAACTCGTCGGTTCCGCATTGATCGATGTGTGGATGGACGGTATCTCGCTGGCGCTTGTCGTCGTCGCGTTGCTGGCGCTCGACTGGCGGCTGGCCATCGTCGCGCTGTGTATTTCGCCCCTGTGGGTCGCCTTCATGCGGTTTTTCTCTCCGCGAATCAAATCGGTGAGTCATCGGATGCAGGAGACCGTCGAGGAGATCGCCGGCCAGGTCCATGAACGCGTCGCCGGCGCCAGCACGATCAAATCCTTTGGCCGCGAGGAGTATGAAGTCGAGCAATTCCGCGTCCAGACCCAGCGTCTGTTCGATCGCACCATCGACAAGGTCAAACTGGCGGCTCGCCAGGAGATGCTGATCCAACTGCTGACGCGCGCCGCGCCGACAGTCGTAATATGGATAGGCGCGCTCATGATCATCCGCGGCACGATGACGCTCGGGACGATGGTCGCGTTTTTCTCGTACCTCGGATTTCTCTACCTTCCGCTGGAACGATTTGCGCAACTGTCGGTCGTGGTTTCCGCGTCAATGGCAGCCATCGAGCGAATTTTCGCGTTCCTCGATCTGAAGCCCGAGATAAACGATCACGCGCTCAGCCGTCCGTTTGCGGTGCGCAGCGGCACGGTTCAGTTCGACGATGTGTCCTTCGGCTACAAGGCACACCATGGAAAGTCGAACGGGCTGGCGCTCGAAAACCTGAATCTGCACGTCCCCGGCGGCTGTCGAGTCGCGCTGGTGGGCCGATCGGGCGCCGGCAAGACCACGATGGCGAGTCTGATTCCGCGCTTCTACGAGGCGACTCGCGGACGCGTGCTAATCGATGGCCGCGACGTGCGCCACTACACGCTGAAGTCGCTGCGCGAGCATATCGCGCTGGTTGCGCAGGACGCGCTGCTGTTCAGCGCCAGTATCGGCGAGAACCTGCGCTATGCGCGCCCGGATGCGACCGACGAGATGCTGACGCAGGCGCTCGAGATGGCAAACCTTCGTCAGTTTGTCGAAATGTTGCCCGACGGCCTCAATACGATCATCGGTGAGCGCGGCCTCAAGATTTCCGGAGGCCAGCGCCAGAGGCTCGCGATTGCGCGCGCATTCCTCAAGGACTCGAAGATAGTAATCCTCGACGAGGCGACCTCGGCGGTGGATTCAGAATCCGAGAACCTGATTCACGACGCGATGGAACGCTTGATGGAGGGCCGCACGGTCTTCCTTATCGCTCATCGCCTGCGCAG
Source organism: Binatus sp. (SeqCode) (assembly GCA_049590495.1). Taxonomy (GTDB): domain Bacteria; phylum Desulfobacterota; class Binatia; order Binatales; family Binataceae; genus Binatus. The sequence goes on along the minus strand of JBAWCX010000412.1, from coordinate 11,587 downwards.
TGCGGTCACCGCCGACCTCATCGTCGTCATCGATCGCGGCCGCATCGTCGAGACCGGCAAGCACGCGGACCTGATGCGTCGCGGCAGCACCTATGCAGGACTGTTCAACAAGCAAGCCCACGGGCTGGCGCTGCAGCAGCCGGGTCAGAGATTCCGCTCGCGACTGGCGCTCTAAGATTACGAAGAGGGAGCGACGCAGGGCGCCGTGCGCGCCACCGTGTACACGTACACTCGTCCGGCCCACGAAAAAGTGCCCGTGACTCCGAGAGTCGACTTGAGCTGCTCTGCCTGGCTGGGATCGCTCGGGTCTACAGAGCTTGGAACATACGCGAGGTAGCACGTCCCCGCGTCGGGAATTACGTTAGTTAGCGACGGATTGAAATCCATCTTGAGAAAGTTCACTGCCGGAATCCAGCCGCTCGGGCCGGTCTCGCTGTCGGCGACCGGACTCCAGTGCGCTTCGTCGGTGGAGTTGAGCATTCGAAGTTCGCGATACTCCGGAGCGCCCGAGGCGTTCTTGCGCAGCTCGACCAACACCATGTCCGGCCGCGCAATTGCCATCATCTGGCACACATTTCCGTCGGTCAGCTTCGGCGCAGGCTTAGTCGGCTCCGCGGCGGCCGCCTCGGCTTCTTGTTGCCTCGGATCAGTGTCGTCGTCAGTGCCGCTGCCCGCCTTATAAGCCGCGTGCGCAAGACTGATTACCGACGGTATGATCGAAAGCACTGGCAGGAAGCATCCGGCCGTGCTGACCGCCATCACCGCGCCGAGCAGCGCGACGAGTGCCCCCGGCACACTGATCTTGCGTATCGGACGCTGGACCGATCCCCAATCGCTCGACATATCTTCCCCCATCGAGCCTGTCCGTCGGCGCTTAATCTACCATTCAGCACAAAAGGAAACTATCTGCAGGCTGTCTCCCGCGGCACGCGGCGATCCGGCTGGGCAGATTGTCAAGCGCGCGCGCTTCCTTCAAGCTGAATCAATTAGAGAGATGTCGAGTTGGTGAAAGCGCAGGCGGAAGTTTCAAAGCAGGAGCTGGCGTCGCAAGGTCCGCGGCATGTAGCAGGTCACGGCGCGCACCAGGAACCAGTTGCCGCACCGATCCTTCTTCACGGCGCGTTTGCGGGCGGGCATCTCACGCTCTGGGGCGAAACGCGCGCCGCATCTTCCGCTTCCGCACTGCCCTCGAAGCATCGCGAAGTCCCGGCGCATGCTCATGCGGCGCTGGATCACAGCCGGTTCTCACCCTACGACGCGCGCGAGGCGATAGTCGCCGCGATTCATGCCAGCGGCATTCCGACCTCGGCTCGCCAGACGCAGGACGCCGTCATATTGTTGCCGTCGCTCGAGCACTTGCCGCTTGCGTCGAGTCCGCTGGTAGCCGAGCCGCTTGCGAACGTCGACAGTCTCGCCTTGCGTGCATGGCGGGTTACCACGGTAACGCTGAACTGGCCTGCTACGATCGATTTTCTATGCGCGTGCGCTGGCAAACGCACGCTTGCTGCCGGCGTGGTCGTGACGGGAGATCTCGCGTACTGGGTGGCGGCGCTTCGGCTCGCCGGCGCGATGGTCGCGCGCCAGCATTTCCTGCCAGATGTCGTCGAGGAGCGCAGCAAGTTCTCTGCGCGATGGCGCCCGGTGCCGTCGCATGCTGAATCGCGAGCGATGGCGGAACTTGCAGCGTCGATGCCGGACGCATGCCGCGCAATCGCCACGAACCCGGCCGCGCCAGCGCCATCGCCCGACGTTCTACTCAAGACGTTCGTCGACGGCGCTGTCGACCACTTGGCGCGATCGGTGGGTATGCGCACCCAGTCGGCATCGATTCGCGCGCCGCACGATAGTCTCGACGAACAATGGCTGGCCGCGCTGACACAACCGGACGGCCGGCTCGAGGGCGCTCACGCGGCGCTGGCAAAACTCAAGGATCGCGTTCGAGATTGGTGGCGTCCGGTTGCGCTCAACGCGTCCAGTCCCTTCCGACTCTGCTTTCGGCTCGAGGAGCCCGAAGCTGCTCTGGCGGAGAACGCGGGCACAGCGGCCCGCTCCACTCATCAAGACGATCGCATCACGCCTGGCGCGGGACGCTGGCGCATCCGCTATCTCTTGCAGGCGCATCGCGATCCGAGCCTCCTGCTGCCCGCCTCCGACGCGTGGTCGGCCCGCGGCGATGCCGCGAAGCTGTTCCGTCAGCAGAGCGGATTCAACGTCCAGGAGTATCTGCTGCAGTCGCTCGGCGAGGCGGCTCGGCTCTGTCCGCTGGTTGAGAAAAGTCTGCGCGGCGCGATGCCCGAGAGTGCTGAAATCGACGCCGCCGATGCGGTCAGATTCGTAACCGAGCACGCGAATTTTCTCGACCAGGCCGGTTTTGGCGTGATGCTTCCAGCCGGATGGACGAGCCGGGGATCGCGCCTGCGTCTTGGCGTGCGCGCCAGAGTAAAGTCGCCGGCGATGGCGGCTGGAGGCGAGCTTTCGCTGCAAGAGATCGTCGCGGTTGACTTCGAGGCCGCGCTCGGCGACCGCGTAATCACGCGCGACGAGTTGCGGGCGCTGGCAAGACTCAAGGCGCCGCTGGTCAAGGCTCGCGGCCAGTGGGTGTTGCTCGACGCCCAGGAGATTGCGCGCGCGAGCGCTCTGCTCGAAAGCGGAACGCGCCGGATGACCGCGCAAGACGCGATGCGGATGGCGCTCGATGCGACCGACCTCGACGGCGTCGAAGTCGGCAGCGTCAGTGCCGATGGCTGGATGAGCGCGCTGCTCGAGCAGCTCAAAGGACACGGCCGCCTTGAGGAGTTGGCGATCCCGTCCGGCTTCAGCGGAGTGCTGCGCCCGTACCAGGAGCGCGGCTACTGGTGGCTGGGTTTCCTCGGCCGATGGGGATTGGGTGCGTGCCTGGCCGACGACATGGGACTCGGCAAGACCATCCAGACCCTGGTTCACATCGAGCGCGAGCGCGAAACGGCCACAGCGCGAAGGCCGCCGGTTCTTCTCATTTGCCCCACTTCGGTAATCGGCAATTGGCAGCACGAGGCGGCGCGCTTCACACCAAAACTGTCCGTGCTGGTGCATCACGGAACCGCGCGCGCCAAGGACGAAGCCCGCTTCGTTCAGGACGCCGGCGCGCACGACCTTGTCATTACCAGCTACAGCCTGCTGCATCGCGACTTCGCGACACTGGCCAAGCTCGCCTGGTCGGGAATCGTTCTCGACGAGGCGCAGAACATCAAGAATCCCGACAGCCAGCAGTCGCGCTCGGCGCGCGCTCTCAAGGGCGGCTATCGCATCGCGCTCACCGGCACTCCGGTCGAGAACCACGTCGGCGATCTGTGGTCGCTGATGGAGTTCCTTAATCCTGGCCTGCTCGGCACCCAGGCGGAGTTCAAGCGGAATTTTTTCGTGCCGATCCAGGCCTCCCGCGACCCGGCGGCGGCCGAGCATCTGAGAAAGCTGACCGCGCCCTTTATCCTGCGCCGGCTCAAGACCGACAAGGCGGTAATCGCGGACCTTCCCGACAAGAACGAGATGAAGGTCTTCTGCACGCTGACCAGGGAGCAGGCCTCGCTCTATGCCGCCGTGGTCGACGAGGCGATGCCCGAACTCGAATCCTCTAGCGGCATCCAGCGCAAGGGGATGGTGCTCGCGACGCTCTCGAAGCTGAAGCAGGTCTGTAATCATCCGGCGCATTTCCTCAAGGACAACTCCGCGATTCCCGACCGCTCGGGCAAGCTCGCGCGGCTAGTCGAGATGCTCGAGGAGGTGCTCGAGGCGGGCGAGCGTGCGCTGATTTTTTCCCAGTTCGCGGAGATGGGCGAGATCCTCAAGCGTCATCTCGAAGCAACCTTCGGGCGCGAGGTGCTGTTCCTGCACGGCGCGGTGCCGAAGGCGCGGCGCGATGAGATGGTCGCGCGATTCCAAGCCGAAGACGGCGCGAGTCCGCCCATCTTCGTGCTGTCACTCAAGGCGGGCGGCACCGGGCTCAACCTGACGGCCGCGAGCCGAGTATTTCATTTCGATCGATGGTGGAACCCTGCGGTCGAGCAGCAGGCGACGGATCGGGCGTTTCGCATCGGGCAGCGCCGCAACGTGTTCGTGCATAAATTCCTGTGCGCGGGAACGCTCGAGGAAAAGATCGACGCGATGATCGAGCGCAAGCGCGCGGTTGCCGAAACGATCGTCGGGGGCGGCGAGGATTGGGTGACCAAGCTCTCGACCAGCGAACTGCGCGATTTGTTCGCGCTGCGGCCCGACGCCGTCGAGGATCAATAGGACTAAAAATGTGAGCGTATCTGAGAATGGAAATTTTGATCTCGAGAGATTGGCTAAGTTGATACGCCAGGCTCCAGGGCCATCTACCTGGTACTATGGCCAACAGCCTCCATTTCCTTCTGACGTCGGCCTGCTCAGTTGGAAACAATTGCATCGTGAGGGGTCTGTCGCCCTGGTTGATACACAAGGTAATTACAGGCTCATTCTCAGCTTTTACAGTTACGCGATGCCGATCAGCCAAAGCCGCATTCTCGTCTGGTACGAGGCTGGTGAACCACCGCAGCCCCTGGTTGGTATTGATATATTCTTGCTGGAGATCGCTGATTTGACTCCATTGGAAAAGACGACCGCCGAAGCGCGCATGCCTCGGAGACAAGGACCCAAGGTTATTTTTAATGCCGTGCCAGTAGCCTCTGTCATGGTTCCGGCCTCATTGAAAGCAGGACTAAATCGCTTCGTCTTCCCAGCGCCGTTCAAGACTCTGCCCGAGATATTGGTGCTTGGTAACAATGCCTCGATCCCTGGAACCAGCATGAAGCGAAGCATCTATTGCTTAAGGCCGAAAGACGGAGACATCGAAGTGTTACCTCAGGACTGGTTCAACCTAGGTAACTTCGATTTTGGTTACCAATGGATCACCAAGGTGGTGCGCGACCCACACTCAGGCAGGATCTCAGGCACCGGAATCCGGCTGAAATCATTCATTCTTGATGAAAGCGGTCGCCAGGTTGAGCGGGAGTTTGAGTGACTCACATTGATGTCGAGATCCTGTCGAGCAGTTCGTCACCGATTTCTGGTTCATGATTTTCTGAGTCTCGATAGAAGCGCGAGATCAATAGAGATTCGACAGGAGACGGGCGGCGATGGAGCGTGAATATCGGCGAGGACCTCGGCAACCTCGACCACGGAATAACAACCGCAACTTTGCGCCCTCGATTCCGCTTCCCGCCCGCGGCGGTATCCGCGCGCATAGCCGGGGCGGCGATTTCGCCACCAGTTGGTGGGGACGCCGATGGATCCAGACGCTCGAGTCGTTCCAGGTACGACGGCGGCTGGACAGGGGCCGGTCGTACGCGCGGCGCGGACAGGTGATGCATCTCGAGATCGTCAACCAGAAGGTGACAGCTACGGTGCTGGGCTCAGTTCCGACTCCTTACAATGTGACTATCGAGCTGAGGCGCATTCCGATCGCGCAATGGCGCAAGGTGGGCAGGGCGATGGCGTCGAAGGTCGCGATCGCAGCCCGCCTGATGGCCGCGGCACTCCCGCCGGAAGCAGAGCGATGTTTCATCGACGCAGGCGTCGCGCTATTTCCCGCGCGCGATGCGGATTTGATCACGTCGTGCGACTGCCCCGACCCTTCCAATCCATGCAAACATATCGCCGCCGTCTACTACCTGTTGGCCGAACAGTTCGACCGCGATCCCTTCCTGCTATTCAAACTGCGCGGCATGGATCGCGAGCAATTCGTCGCGATGCTGGGGACGAGCGGGGGTTCGCGAACCCAGGTCATCGCCGCCAACGTCGGCGAATCCGAACCCGCTCGTGAAACTCGGGCTCCATCCGCCAACCCGGAGGTTTTTTGGCGCGGGCGTCCGTTCCCCGACGATCGCTATGGACAAGTGGCGCTCTCCGGCGAGGCGGCACCGCTCGCGCGGCGGCTGGGAGGCTTTCCATTCTGGCGCGGCCAGCGCAATTTTCTCGAAGCGATGTCGGAATTGTCGAGCAAGGCCGCCGAGCGCGGCCTAGCGCTCCTGGTGAAGACCGCCGCAAGCGGGTGACGACGCTGCCGATTCCGCGTGATTGAGATCTAGTAGCCTTTCTTCCAGAGAAGGATTGTCGCGATAAGCCCGAGAAGGGTAGAAGTTACCGCAACGGCGAGATGCTGGGGCAAGAATCTCAGCGTGATGTCTTGGCTACCGGCAGGTAGACGGACTGCCAGTAGCCCATCTTGCGACGCGAGGTCGCCGACTCCGCGTTCGACACGCCATCCGGGAAAATAATTCTGATTGACTACCAATTCAGTCGGCGCCGTCGCAGATACGTGGTACCTCAACTGGTTAGGCGTCCATTCGATCTGAGTAATTTGGCCGGGCCCGACGAGGTGATACTCGCCGGAATAGTTTGCCTGATTATATCCCACGACGCTCGGTGGGATAGACGCAGAGCCATAACAATGGACCGCGCCAAGATTTGACTCATTATAATCAGTCATCACTTGTGTATTGTCGGACCAAAACTGCCGAAACTGAGAAGCGTACTGCGCGGTCGGAGCGGGGTAGTGAAATAGGTATCTGAGATTGGGTGGGCCAACTAACCATGCGTCCGAGAGGCCGATAATGAGAACTGCGCCGATTGCGCGAGGGCCCCATGGTTTTGTGCGGCGACAGACGAAATCCGCGCCGTGGGCCGCAATCGCGCCAAGCGCAAGCACGAATGGATATATGAAGCGCGTAGGAAAGGCGAGATTGCCGAAGAGCGGAAGCCGGCGCAGCAGCATCAGAGCGCAGTAAGGACCGGTATTTCCGCGCGCCAGGAGCAGAAAAACTATCGCCGCGACGACCCATGGCAGGGTCTTGAGCCTCCCGGTCAGCAAACCCAGCACAGCCAGCAGTGCGAATGCCGGCGAGACATACGCACCGTAGCAAGCGAACACAAACAGGCCGGGAATTTCGCGATATAGGTCCTGGTTCCTCGAGAATAAGAAAGTCGGAATCATCGACAGCGTATCGGCGTCCGGGCCAGCCCATCCGACGCGCGGATAGAGTGCCAGGAACTCTGCGACGGGCAACAGCTTGATTGCTCCGACGGCCGCTCCGAAAACTACCAGGACGATTCCTGCGATGACTGGCCATATGCTTCGTCGCGTCAACGCGATCACGGGCGAAAGCACGGCGACCAGAATGACCGCATATATGAATGTATAGTTCCCCTCAGTCGCCGTGAGGGCAAGCGTCACACCGCCAACTGCGAGTGGTGCAAACCTTCGGCGATCGATCCCGACAAAAAATAGCGCGAGTATCCACGGCCAGTACGCAATTGGAAGCGACAACTGGAGATTACCCAACGAGAGCTGAAGGTATAGCCACGAACACGAAAGAAATACTGATGCGAGAACCAGCCCTGCGAGCGCTCCCAGTCCCATCACACGCGCCAACACGTAGCAGCCGGCAAACCCAAGCGCCATGTGCAGGACAATTTGAAGATAAACTCCCGCAGTCGGCCCAGTTGCCATGTCGAGCAAAAGAAACGGCGTGGCAACGATCGCCTCAGGATTCCCCAGCATTGGCATCCCGCCGCATTTGTATGGATTCCAGAACGGAAACTGACGGAAGTGGAAAGTCGTTTGATACGCTACCCACCGGAGCGCCGTTTCCTCATCCCAGTCGCCATTGACCGGGAGACGGGCCAGATGACCAAATACCGGTCCCGCAGATATCCATTTGGAGACGCCCGGGCCCAAATACACCAGATCGCCGAGTATCGGGTACGAGAACACGAGCGCGAACGCGAGCGAGCCGACGACAAGCCACGCGGCCTCGCGGCGCGTGATCGGTTGAAACCATCTGTCTTTCGGGCGAATTGAAGCCTCAGCGGCAGTCATACCGGCAGAAACTACGTGAAATGGGACGACACTTAAATCCCACAGGATAGCCACTGCGGATGTCGAGCGTGTTTGGGCGTCCCGGCCCCGTAAGGCTAGGCAGCGGCGGGGGCGCGGGCGAGTTCGAAAGCGCCGAGCTCGAGGCCGTCATTCGAGCGCAGCACTATCTTGGTCGATAGGCGCTGCTCGAGCATCTCGAGATCCTTCGCACCGTGATCGTACAGGTAGCGGGCGACTTCGGGATTGAGCTTGACGATGAGCATATCGCCCGCGGCCTTCGAGACCGCTTCGCGCTGAATCCCGCGCAGCACTTCCGCCGCCATCGTCGGCACCGATTTGACGACGCGCCGCCCGTCGCATCGCGGACAGTTGTCGGTCAGCAGTTTCTCGAGGCTCTCGCGAGTGCGCTTGCGCGTCATCTGTACGAGGCCCAGCTCCGAAATCTTGAGCGCCGAGGTCCGCGCCTTGTCGCGCTTGAGCGCAGTCGCCAGCGCGTCGCTGACTTTCTTGCGGTCGCCCTCGCGCTCCATATCGATAAAATCGACGATGATGATCCCGCCGATGTTACGCAGCCGCAGTTGCTTGACCACTTCCTCGACCGCCTCGAGGTTGGTCTTGAGGATGGTGTCGTCCTGGCTGCGCTTGCCGACGAACCGCCCGGTGTTCACATCGATTGCGGTTAGAGCTTCAGCTTGATCGAAAATGAGGTAGCCGCCCGACTTGAGCCACACCTTGCGGTCCAGCGCGCGCTCGATTTGCGGTTCGATATTGAACCGATCGAACAGCGGCTGCGGCCCGTCATGCAGCGACACGCGCGCCCGTAAGCGCGGCATATAGTTCTGCACGAACTGCACGACCCGGCTGTAGGTGGTCGGATCGTCGCACCATAGCCGGTCCACTTCGCTGGAAAAGAGGTCGCGCACGATTCTCAACGCCACGTCGAGGTCGCTGTACAGGATAGACGCGGGCGGCATGCTCTCCTTCTTGCGCAGAATCGAGCTCCACAGCTTGGTCAGAAAGCCGACGTCGCGCTGGATTTCGCGCCGGCTGACGCCTTCGCACGCGGTGCGCACGATGAACCCGCCTTGCGGCGGCCTTAGTTCCCCAACGTCCTGCCGCAGGCGCGCGCGTTCCTCGGCGCTCGCGATTCGCCGCGACACTCCGATGTGATTGCTGGTCGGCGTGTACACCAGATGACGTCCCGGCAGCGAAATCGACGACGTCAGTCGCGCGCCCTTGGTGCCCATCGGCTCCTTGGCGATTTGAACGATAATTTCCTGGCCACGATGCAGTTGCTGCTCGATAGGCAGCCGCGAGCGATTCGGCGCCTGGCTGCGCCCCCGTCCTCGACCGCCACGACGCCGTCCGCGCGACGGCCGCGGCGCGTTTCCGTCGCCGTTGCCATTAACGTTGGCGCCGGCTTCGTCAGCGGCGCTCGGCTCCGCGTCGGCAAACTCGTTGTCGCCAATCGGCTCAGTCTCGACGTCTTCTTCGCCGAGCACTTCCGCCACGGTGTTGAGCGCGGAGACTCCGTCGTGAAAATCCGAGACGTGCAGGAAGCCCGCTTTCTCAAGCCCGATATCGACGAACGCCGCCTGCATCCCGGGCAGCACGCGCGTGACCTTGCCCTTATAGATGTTGCCCGCGAGCCCGACCTGGCGATTGCGCTCGAGATAGAATTCCGCGAGTTCGTTGTCTTCAAGCAGCGCGACTCGCACCTCGAGTGCGGACGCGTTAATTGCGATTTCTCGTTTCACAGATGGACTCTCAATTCCGGCGGATCCGATGCGATTGAATGTGTAAGAACGATGCGCCGAGAGTTGTCGTGCATGCGTCGCGAGCGATCAAAAGAACACCCGCGTCCAGTGGTACATCGTTTTACCCTTTGCGTCGACAAGTTGTTCAGGATCATACGAGGCACGCCCGACCACCGCAAGCAAGCTTCATAAACGAATCAATAACGGGCTTTTAATCCACAGGTATCTTGACATGCTATCTTGGGGCCGATACTCGTCATGGGGATGTCTGCTGCGGCCGACATGGTTGCGCCCAGTCTCCCGGGAGCGGGCCTGCTCAACAGCAAGGTCCTCGTTCTCAATCGCTCGTATCTCCCCGTTCACGTTACGTCGGTCAAACGCGCGTTTGCGCTGCTTTATCAGGGCGTTGCCAAGGCCGTCGACGAGCAGTATCACACCTTCGACTTCGACAGTTGGCGCGATTTGTCGATTGAAGTTCAGCATGAGCGCCTCGGAATCGTAAACGGCTTCATCCGCGTGCCGCGCGTCCTTTTGCTGACGGCTTACGAGCGCGTGCCCAAGCGCCACGTGCGATTCTCGCGCTTCAACATCTTCGCCCGCGACGGCAACACCTGCCAGTACTGCCACAAGAAACTGCCGCGCACCGAGCTGAACCTGGACCACGTTATCCCGCGCTCGCGCGGAGGGATGTCGACGTGGGAGAACATCGTATGCTCGTGCCATCACTGCAATCGCCGCAAGGGTGGCCGCACGCCCGACGAAGCCGGGATGCATCTGTTCCGCCGCCCGCGACGCCCCGAATGGACGCCGTTTTCGTCCGAGATGTTCAGCCTGCGCCGCTACCGCGAATGGATGCCATACCTGTCGCAGGTCGACAGCGCGTACTGGAACACGGAGCTAATCCAAGATTAGCTGTCTGTTTCCTCTCCCTATAGAGGAGAGGAAACTCTGCCCCAACCCCTTCTAACAGGGACGAAGTCCCGCATCTTCTCTTAGTACCGGGTGCAGGGGTCACCCCTGCCCAAGGAAGCGTGAAACCCACGGCGGGTTTCACATACAATCAAGTTCTTCTTCCTCCGCCCACTCTTCCACAACACGCTGTGGATAGCCTCCTCCTGACCCACGATATGTTGCGTATTCTCTGCGTATCCTCTTGACCCTATTAGGGTACTTTGCGATAAGCTGCTGAAGGTGGTTGTGTGGTGGAGGCGGAGACAGCATGCGTCTTAAAAGCCTTGAATTACTAGGCTTCAAGTCCTTTCTCGATTCGACGACGATAAGCTTCGCTCCCGGGATGACCGCGGTGGTCGGTCCCAACGGATGCGGCAAGTCCAACGTCGTCGATGCGATCCGATGGGTGCTCGGCGAGCAGGCGCCCACGCGGCTTCGCGGCAAAAGCGTCGAGGACCTTATCTACGCCGGCAACGAGTCGAATCCCGCGGCCGGGATGGCCGAAGTTTCGCTCGTGCTCGAGGCCGAAGACGGCAGCCAGCTTCCCGAGCCGTACTCCGCGCTCAGCGAAGTCGCGGTGACGCGGCGCGCTTATCGCTCCGGCGAGTCGGAGTACCTGCTCAACAAGATTCCGTGCCGTCTCAAGGACATCACCGAGTTTTTCATGGCGGCGCAGATTCACAGCCGCGGCTACTCGCTGGTCGAGCAGGGCCGAATCGAGGAAATTATTCAGGCCAAGCCGCACGAGCTGCGCACACTCGTCGAGGAAGCCGCCGGCTTGTCGTTGTTCAAGGGCCGGCGTGAGATGAGCGAGCGCAAGCTCGAGCGCGTGAAGGAAAATCTCGCGCGCGTCGACGACGTGCTCAGCGAAATCGAGCGTCAACTCAGCTTCGCGCGCCGGCAGGCCAAAAAAGCCGAGACTTACAAAGTCGTCAAGGCGGAGCTCGGCGAGCTGGAACGTTATTCTGCCGCGCGGCGGCTGATCGATCAGCGCGAAGAGCTGGCC
>JBAWCX010000411.1:0-6203 GCA_049590495.1 Binatus sp. (SeqCode) | reverse complement strand
CCACAGCGCTGCATGAGACCGTGCATTATGCCGACTTCCGAATTATGCCGCGTATCCTTGCGGCGTCCTTCTGAGGGCGCGAACTGGCGTACGAAATGTCGGCATAATTCGGTCGTAAATTTCCTCGCATCTGACGTTCGACCGCGATGGAGACTTGTCCTATAGCGTTGGCCGGCTGCGCCGGGGGGAGTTGCTGACAGTTGACGACTCGGTTGACGGCGCGATGACCTGGAAGCCAGACGCGACAGGTGGCGCTGCCGATCGAACCGGGATGCGACGAGCGGAGCGGCTCTGATTCGCTGACGGTGCGAAATCAGCAGCGTTCCGTCGCGGGCTGTCGCTTTCGCCTCTCACCGTCTACCGGTCAGTCGTTTCTTATAAGCCCCGTAACGCCTGCGATGAATATTCCGCTCAGCAGCCATCCTGCAATGATCTGCAGCCATAGGTAGCCGCGCAGCAATCGGCCGCTGATTGTGATCCTTCGACCGAATACGTCAACGCTTCCCGACGCGGTCGCATCGGGCCACCAGTAGTTTTCCTGATGGAGGTCGACGACCGGCAGGAAGATGTCGAGGGAGTAAAGCAGCGGATGCAATTCTTCGTGGGATTTTGTCTCCTCGGCAGGTTTGTGCTCCGGCCAGCTTGGCGCCATCACGCCGGCTCGCGAGCCGATTGACAGCATCGCCCATCCAAGCACTACGACTCCGAGCGACCATAATAGCGCGAGAAGCGGACGATGACCGTAGCCGATCGTGTACTTCAGGAAGGTGCCGAGCACGCGCCCCGGCAGCCCCATCTGTCGGTAGCTAGCATCGCGTTCGGCGACCAGGACTTTGACTGCACCTTTCTCGTCGCCGGCTTCACGCAGCACCTTAGCGAGCTGCAAGTATGGTTGCGGATGATACTGAGGTTGCAGGGCGATCCATTTGAGTCTGGTAACGGCATCGAGGGGGGCGCCCAATCCAAGGCCGAAACCGGAATAGGTGAACCCGTCGATGATAAGGTTCCCTGGTGCGGGCCAACTCCGCTCGTCGTCGACCAGATATCCAACCGATGCTCCCCTCAAGTCCAGTTGCGAACCCTTCTCCAAGGTGACATCGATCCAGAAGAAGACCACTGGTGCACTCATATCTGGCCCCAAGAATCCATGAGGCGTGCCTGCTGTTCCCGTCAGGACAGCATCCCAGACTAGTACTCCGGTGGTCCGTGTGCCCCGGAAGAGCAGAGAGCCGTTTATCTTGACAGGACCGCCGCGTCGCGACGAGAACGCTGCGGAGACGGACGGGGACTCGGCGCTCATCAGGTAAACGTATCCGGCAATCTCGGTACCGATGGCGCTAATAGCCACGTTGCCCGGATTGAAGACGTGTCCCGAAATGCAGCTGAGATCGCCGCCGATTCTCGATCCGTTCAGGTTGACTCCGCCGTCGCTCTCGAAGCCGTCATTCAAAAAAACGCTGCTCTTGATGGTCGCGGCAGTCAGGTTCAGCACTGTGCGAGACGGGGCAAAGAGATCACCAGGCTCTGCCGCATACTTGAAGTGACCACCGTTGGCGCTCAAAAAACCTATCGTGGCTGCCACGAGGGATACGACGCCCGTCGAGTGAACTTCATCGAGCAAGAGCACGTGCGAGACGTTTATCGAAGCAGCGTGAATGGAACCGGTATAGCTGCCCTGCAAATCGAGCGATGGAATCTCTGCCGATGCAAGTTCCATCGCTTCTGGGATCGCGCAGTTCCGCAGCACGATCGCGAATGGCACACGCACCTGCGACAGATCGAGGCTGCCAACTATCTTTGCGCCAAGGACTCGAATCCCCTGCGGGTCGATCTGCTTGATGGCATCCGGATCGACGCTCATCCAGCGGATCAGCGAAGCGCGAATTTCCCGTTCCGGACCCCATTGGGAAGCATTTGCGGGCTCGTTCGAGGAGTCGTCGGGGTTCGAGCTCGGCCCACTTGCGGCGTATTCCGCGCGCCCTACATTCTTCACGTCCGCATGCTCCAGCAGCGCGACTTCCGCGCGAGTGAGATTAGGGAAACCCGCAGCTGCGAGCGTGACCAGCCTGCTCTTCGCGCCAGCATTGTCCCGTCGCGGCTCGGAGGCTGCCGAGCGCATCGCGCCGAGCACCAGGCCGATCAGCAGAAACAGGGCGAGCCCTAGCCTGCTGAATAAATAGGATCCGCTCGAATTCCTCGATCGCGTCAAGGCACTTTTCCAAGGCAAAGGAGTTGCTTCGCGGGTGACTTCTACCACACGCCCACCTGGAGTCGGAATCCCATGGTCCATCTTAAAACTGGCGTCCAAGCGGCGGGGCGGTTGTGCATTTCCTCGCGTCGAACGTTCGACACGCGATGGAGAGCTGTCCTATAGCGTAGGCCGGCTCTGCCGGGACGGGGAGTTGCTAGGGCTTGGCGACTCGGTTGACGGCGCCGACAATCTTAACTCACGCGAGGGGTTGCGCCGCCGAGTGAACCGGGATGCGACGAGCGAAGCGGCTCTGATTCGCCGACGATCTGATCCTCCGAAACCAGTGGCCTCGCCTTTCGCCAAGACGAAAGGAGAGGCATGTGACAATCGCGAGGAATTCTGGCGGCGAAAGGGCTAATGAAGCTGGATGGCCGTGGTCTCATCGGAGGGCCTTTCTGGAGCGACTGGGCACGCAGGGCTACGCGGCAGTCACGATCCAGGAATACCGCACGATCGCCGGCAGGCTGTGCGAGGCAATCGAGAAACGCGCTCTTCGGATCGGTGATCTCGATGGCGTTGCCACGGAACGCCTTCGGCACGCGGTACTGAGCGGGATCACCGGCAGCGCGCGCCGCTATGCCAAGTTCTGCGTGGGACGGTTCATCGAACATCTGCGCGAAGCCGGTGTAGCGACTGTCCCGGAACCGCCGGCGAAAAAGGCGACGGCGCTGGACCGCCTCCGCGACGAATATGACGCCTACCTGCGCCGACAGCGAGGACTGGCGGAGTCCACGATCGCTCACTGCACGCGCTTCCTGGAGCGGTTCGCGGCCTTTCGCTTCGGCGACAAGCTCGGGGACCTGAACGCGATCACGCCGGACGATATCGTGGCCTTCCTGTGCAAGCTTAAAGCCGGATCAAAGCCCCGCCGGTACAAAGCGCTGCCGTCTCATCTGCGCAGTCTGTTCAAGTTCCTGTTCTGGAGCGGCAAGACCAGGCGCAATCTCGCCGACAGCCTGCCGCGCGTCGCCACCAGCGCCGACCATCTGCCTCGCTATCTCAAGCGCGAAGAGATCCAGCGGCTAATCGAGGCGGTCCGAACCAAGGACGTTATCGGGCGCCGCAACTACGCGATGTTGCTGCTCATGGCACGGCTGGGACTTCGCGCTCCCGAGGTTATCGCGATCCAACTCGACGACATCGAGTGGCGGACGGGCGAGATCCTCATTCGCGGCAAGGGCAAACTGCACGACCGCATGCCGCTTCCCGCGGACGTGGGCGAAGCGATCGTGGATTACATCAGAAACGGACGAGCCGGCCACTCTCGTGTGTTGTTCGTCTCGGCGAGGACGCCCCACCATCGGCCGTTCAAGAATGCCCAGATCGTAAACACCATACTGGAAGATGCGTTCCGCAGGACCGGCCTGAAGCCGCCGCAGAAGTACGTCGGCTCGCATCTGCTGCGCCACAGTCTCGCTACCGACATGCTCCGCAAAGGAGCGTCGCTGGACGAGGTCGGCGAGGTGCTGCGCCATCGCTCGCGCATGACGACGACGATCTACGCGAAGTACGACATCGACACGCTGCGCTCGATCGCACAGCGGTGGCCAGTCAGAGGAGACGCTCGATGACGCCTCTAACCGCACGCCTCAAGCAGTACATCGCCATCCGGCGCAGCCTCGGCTACGATCTGTCCTTCCCCGAACGAGTCCTGCGCCGCTTTGCCGAGTTCGCCGACAGCGAACGCGCTGATCACATCACGGTCGATCTGTTCCTGCGCTGGAAGGAGCACTACGGTTCAGCCAACAGCTACACCTGGTCAAGGCGGCTCAGCATGGTGCGGGTCTTCGCCAGTTGGCTTCAGGGCTTCGATCCTCGCACTGAGGTTCCGCCGCCCGGCCTGATATCCAACAAACCGCGCCGGACGCGGCCGTACATCTATACCGATGATCAGGTCGCTGAGATCGTGGCCGAAGCGGGCCGGCTCCCGTCATCCTACGGGCTGCGCGGATGGACCTGTTCGACGCTGTTCGGCCTGATCGCCGTGACCGGACTGCGCGTGAGCGAGGCAATCGGACTCGACGAGAAGGATGTCGATCTCAATGAAGCGGTGCTGGCCATCAGGCGCAGTAAGAACGGAAAGTGCCGCTTCGTTCCGCTATCCGCATCCGCAGCCGGACGGATGAGAGCCTATCGCGCTGAGCGGAATCGTATACTCGGCGACGGCCGGGCGGCGTTCTTCCTGCTCGAGAAGGGCGAACGCCCCAGCGACTGCTGCGCCCGCTACAACTTCGCACGGGTCTGTCAGCGAATCGGCCTGCGCGAGCGGCAGGCCTTCAACAAACATGGACGCGGCCCGCGCATCCACGATCTGCGGCATACCTTCGCGGTGCGCACGATCATGGACTGGTATCGGCGCGGACTCGACCCTGACCGCGAGATGCTCAAGCTCAGCACCTATCTGGGACACACCCACCCCGACCACACCTACTGGTACATCGAGGCGATCCCGGAACTACTGCAGCTCGCCTGCGAACGCGCTGAATGCAACCTCAACGAGAGAGGAGCGCGATGAAAACCCATCCTCTCCCGATCTACTTGCAGCGGTTCTTCAGCGAACGCCTCGCGACGCAGCTCCACGCCAGCCCGAATACGGTAACGAGCTACCGCGACAGCTTCCGCCTGCTGCTGAAATACGCCGCCGATCGCCTTGAACGGGCGCCGACTGCGCTCCAGATCGCCGATATCGATGCGGACCTCGTTGGAGACTTCCTGACCTTCGTCGAGACCAGGCGTGGCAATGGCGCGCGCAGCCGCAACACACGGCTGTCGGCGATCCGCTCCTTCTTCGCGTATGTCGCGGTCAATGAACCGCAGCTCCTTCATCACTGCCAGAAAGTGCTGGCGATGCCGTCCAAGCGGTATGAGAAACGGACGATCGACTATCTCACCAACGCGGAGATCGAAGCTCTTATCGGAGCAGCCGACCTGACGACCCGGTCTGGCCGGAGAGATCGGATGCTTCTTCTGCTCGCCCTGCAGACCGGGCTTCGCGTGTCGGAGTTGATCAGCCTTACCTGCGGCGACGTTGCGCTCGGTACCGGAGCGCACGTGCGATGTATGGGCAAGGGACGAAAGGAGCGATCGACTCCGCTAAGGAAAGACTGCACTCAAGCGCTCCGCGTGTGGCTTAGTGAGCGCGGCGGCGCCGACAACGAGCCGCTGTTCGCGAGTAATCGCGGAGATCGGCTCAGCCGCGATGCGGTCGAACGTATCGTTCGCAAGCATGTCGAGTTGGCCGCCGAAACCTGTCCGACGCTTAGGGGAAAGCGCGTAACGCCTCATGTGCTGCGTCACAGCGCGGCGATGCAGTTGCTCCAGAACGGCGTGGACCGTACGGTGATCGCGCTCTGGTTGGGCCATGAGTCGGTCGAAAGCACGCAGATGTACGTCCACGCTGATATCCAGATCAAGGAACAAGCGATGGCAAAGACGATGTCCGTGGCGGTCTCAGCCAGTCGCTATCGGCCAAACGACGAGCTGCTCGCCTTCCTCGAAGGGCTCTGATTATGCCGATATCTCGCGCACGTGCCCCATGAGCCGCAGTGGTCGGCATGAAAAACGCGGCATAATCCGGAAGTCGGCATAATGCACGTTATGCCGATATCGGCATAACGTTCACAGCACCGGTCATCAGAAGCGCCTTGCGCGAGAAGGGATTTGCGAAGTCGCTCCGTTCGGTTCCGCCGTCTACTCAAAAGAAGAATTGTGCGCGGAAATGGGAGCCGCCTACCTTTGCGCGGAAGCCGGCATTGCAGCCGCAGTCATCGAGAATCAGGCCGCGTACGTGGCCGGCTGGCTCAAGTAATGGCGAGCTCGCCATTAGCTGAGTAATCAGCAGGAAAGAATAATGTGAAGGAACCTTGGTCGGTTGCGTGCCGAACGAGGAAATACGCGGAATTGCGGCGCGATCGCTGCGCATTATCCCTTGTTGCGTCCGCCGAATGCGTTT